>DAOUQU010000305.1 GCA_030625445.1 Gammaproteobacteria bacterium | reverse complement strand
AGGGAGGATGTTTTAATGATCAGAATTCGCATGATTCAGGCAGGTGGATTCTCAAAATAATCATCGATCAGTCATGCCGTTCAATTCCAGCAACTTTGCGTACTTCATCATCGAGGCGAGCGCAACTGTTGCCGCAATCGCCGAACCTTCGGTACCGTCCCTGAACCCCTGCCTGAGCAGGTAGGTTCGCACAAATGCTGACACCCCATGCCAGAAAGGCGCCGATCTGCCGCATGCCCGACCCTGCTCAAACAGTTGCTGAGCCGCCAGTGTCGAATACGAGTCGGCTTTTTGCACCAGTTCACTGTAACTCTCATAGGAGTAGTGCTCAATCGGGGAGTCCAGTGTAACGACCTCGGCAGCCGTTTCCCAGCACTCATGCACGGCAACATTTTTCATACATCCGGTGGTGCGATTCACCAGCCGTGTTACACGGTCAGGCCACCATCCGCCATGGCGGACCCACTTCCCCTGAAACCAGTTGCGTCTTGGCAGGCTATAGGCATCGGCGAGCGCTTCACCCGACAGCAGCGCTGCTATCTCATTGACAGCATCCTCAGAGAGAATTTCATCCGCATCCAGAAACAGCACATGATTATACGCGGCATGATCGATTGCCAACTGTTTCTGTGCCGCATAACCGAGCCACGTCTGCTCGATCAAACGCGCTCCGGACTGCTGCACAATCTCATGAGTCGCATCACTACTGCCGGAATCGACAACTACGATGTCATCCGCCAGTCGCCTGCCGGCCTGGAGACTGCGATGCAGATATTCCTGTGCATTCAGAGTGATATAGACGATTGAGAGATCAAATGGCATAAGCAGCAAAGCGTCTGCAAGAGTAAAATAGCGATAAATATCTTGATGATGATCATACTACATGCATAAAACACGTCTCGCTATTATTCGCAAAAGCTATCGTCCGGACGGCGGCGCAGAGCGCATTATTGAACGCATGCTGTCGCAGCTTCAACATCACTATCAGCTGGATATTTCGCTGATAACTCAGGAGTGGAAAAGTGATCATGATGCAGCGATGAATATCATCAAGCTGCCGAAACACGGATGGACACGCACAGCCCGCTTCACAAATTTCATTGAAGAGACCCGATCGATACTACAAAAGCACCCATTCGATATCGTGCAATCCCATGAACGGGTTCCCGGCTGTCAGGTCTATCGCGCCGGAGACGGTGTGCATAAGGAGTGGATTGATATCCGCTGCAAAAACTCGTCACGGATCAAGTGCAAAGCTCTGCGCACGAGTCCTTTTCACCGCGCTGTCATCGATGCCGAGAGAGCGCTTTTTTACCACAAGAATCTGAAATATGTCATTTGCATCTCCCAACAGGTCAAAAAAGAGATTCTGTTTCACTACTCGAATATCTCTCCCTCCCGCTTAAGGGTCATCTACAACGGCATTGATCTGAGCCGTTTCAGGCGCTCAACAGAAGCACAGAGGCAGCGCACAAGAACAGAGTTAGGATTACATCCTGATGATTTTGTTCTCATCTCGGTAGGCTCCGGATTTCATCGAAAGGGAGTGGCGACGACATTGCAGGCACTGGCTGAAACCCCGGCATGGAAGTTGATTATCGTTGGCAAGGATAAGCAGCAAAAGAGATATCAGAAACTGTGTGATGATCTCGGTCTGAGCAAACGCGTCTTTTTCGTCGGAGTACAGCAGGATGTCAAGCCATTTTATGCCGCTGCCGATCTTCTGGCGCACCCTGCACTGTATGACCCCTTCGCCAATGTCGTCCTTGAGGCCATGGCATGCGGAATAGGCGTCATCACTTCTGACAAGGTCGGCGCCAGTGAAGCGATTTCGACGGGAGAGAATGGATATGTCATTCCTCCCGGAGAGCATCAGCAGCTTTGCCGAAAACTCACACAGTGCAACAATCACGATCTGCTCCGTCAGCTTGGCGCCAATGCACGTCAGACGGCCTTGTACTATACAATAGAGCGCATGACAGACTCTCTTGATTCACTCTATGCCTCCATTCTGGAAAAACAATAATGCAAAATTTACGTTTAGCCCATTTTGAAAGCAGCATGAACTGGGGAGGACAGGAGCTGCGCATCGTTGAGCAGATGGAGTGGATGATCGCACATGATTACGACGTCTGGCTTATCGCGAGACCTGGTTCAGCCATTCTCGAAGAGGCTGTAAAGAGAAATCTCCCCTGCAATGCTTTAAGAGTACGCGGCTCGGTCAACCTCAAAACACTCCACCAGCTGCTCCGCTTTTTGCGGCAGAAACAGATCAACCTGCTCGACTGCCACAGCAACAAGGATGCCTATTACGGTCTGTGGACACGCCTGCTGACAAAGAGAAAGGTGATCCGTTCCAGGCATGTCACCGACCGCATCAAGACCAAAGGAGGAAGAGCTCTGGTTTGGCGCT
>DAOUQU010000120.1 GCA_030625445.1 Gammaproteobacteria bacterium | reverse complement strand
AGGGAGGCGATCACCTCTACGCGATGTGCCGCGAGGAATCTGTGCAGGTTCTGCTGGCCCGGTTCGTTGAGAATGGTCAGGTTGCAGCGGTCGATCACATGCATGCCGAAGCTGCGGGCTGTAGTGACCAGGTGGCGGAATCCGGGGTTGAGTTCCGGTGCTCCACCGGTGAGATCCAGAGTCTGGATATCGTTGGCGCGGCAATAATCAAGAATCAGCTCGATGGTTTCCGCCGACATCTCTTCAGTGCGGTTGGGTCCGGCATTGACATGGCAATGCAGGCAGCTCTGGTTGCACCTGTATCCCAGGTTGATTTGCAGAGTCGAGAGTGATTTCCGCTCTATCGCTGGAAAATCCGTCTGTTTCAGTAGGGGCAGTGTGGGGAGCATGGTGGTTCATTGAGTTGACTAATGGTCATATTATAGAACTTTCATTGCCTGCATTTCTTTCGCATCTATAAGGTCATTGCGAGGAGCTTCAGCGACGCGGCAATCTGCTTGAGATTGCCACGTTCTGCTGCTGTCCACGATTGAAACGATACGCAAACCGTAGGCCGGATGAGCGGTAGCGAAATCCGGCAACACAACTAAAACACGAGCACCTTATCAGCGGCCAGGGTGCGTTCTGCCAGTTCCGGCATGGTGCTGCGCCGTGTGCCTTGCACGATGTCATCGTCCGTCAGGCCGCGGGCATCCATGCAGGTGCCGCAAGCCAGCACCTCACCACTGCGCGCAACGGATTTGAGCATCAGTTCGATGTTGTAGAATCCCTGCGGCACCTTCTGTCCGCTTTTTGCGCAAGTAACCGCATCGGCCATCAAAAACAGGGTGACTTTTGCATCTGCTTTGCCCAGTGCCTTGGCCATGCGCAAGCCATTATAGCTGCGTTCGGTGCCATAGGGTGGATCGTTCAATATGATGAGCGTGTTCATCGTTTGATTCCTGTTGGTTTCCGGTTAGTCGAGTTGTGTTGCTCTTTGTCCACATGGGAATGCCTCCACATGTTGATCATGCGCGGCAGGAAGGCAGCCATCGCCAGCAGCGCCAGCGCCAGCAATCCTTTTTGTATCAGCCCTTCGCCACCGGTGATGGCTTCGCGCCCTGCGTAGCCAAGATAGGTGTAGGCGAGAGCGCCTGGCAGCATGAACAGGAAACTGGCGATGATGTAATGAGTGAGGCGCAAGCGGGTGAGGCCCAGGGCATAATTGAGCAGATTGTAAGGGAACAGCGGCACCAGGCGGACAAAGGCGACAAAACGCCACCCCTCCTGTTCTACGCCCTCTTTCAGACGATTGAGGCGTCCGCCGGTTTTCTGTTCCACCCAGTCGGATGCCAGATAGCGCGCAAGCAGGAACGCCAGGGTGGCGCCAATGGTGGCGCCGATGAGATTATAGAGGGTACCGAGAACGGGGCCGAACAGGGCGCCTCCCGCCAACGTCATAACAGAACCGGGAAGAAACACCACTGTGCCAGCGGCATAGATGAGGATGAAAAGCAGCGGACCGGCAGCGCCTGCATCTTCTATCCACTGAGCGAGCAACTGTGCATCAAAATGCTCCCGATAGAGGATGGCCGCGCCAATACCGGCCACAATGAGAGCCAGCAACAGCATGCGCATTATGCTCTGATGCTTCTGAAAAAACCGATGGGATGGGGGGTCGGGGGAAGGACGATCTGGAAGTGCTTTGTCACCCGTTGATTGATAACCCTTCCCCCGTAGATTAACTTGTAGGAATGCTCTGATCGAGGAGCGTAGCGACTTGATTGGAGTTTCCTTATTTTTCATCGTTGCTCCATTCACGACGATTGATCGCATAGCCGGTAATCTTGCCCGCAAACGGCAGTAGCAGCATTCCGGGCAGCCAGCTTACCTGCCCGGGGTCATGATAGTTATGAATGCCGATGGTCATCTCCTCATGTCCCCCTCTGGGTTGATCGCGGTAGGTGCCGAAAAACCTGTCCCACCAGGGAAGACTAAAGCCAAAATTGCTGTTGGCTTCATCGTCCTCCACGGAGTGGTGAACACGGTGCATGTCTGGTGTGACCAGCAGCCAGCGGAGTATCCGGTCTACTGCGAAAGGCAGTTTCACGTTTGCGTGGTTGAACATGGCAGTGGCATTCAACAGTACTTCAAAGATTATCACGGCTATGAGCGGCGGTCCCAGCAGCAGGATGGTGGCAAACTTGATCAGCATCGAAAGGATGATTTCCAGGGGGTGAAAACGTGCGCCAGTGGTCACGTCATAGTCAGGATCTGCGTGATGCACCCGGTGCAGACGCCACAACAGGGGGACGGCATGCACCATGACATGCTGCAGGTAGATGACGCCATCCATGATAATCACGGAGGCAGCCACTGCAAGCGCAAATGGAGGCTGGGTGTAGTTGAATAATCCCCAGCCCTGTTCCCGGGCAAACAGCGCCACTCCGACCGCCGCAGCTGGAAACAGTAATCTCAGCACAAAAGTGTTGAGAAAAACCAGCCCCAGGTTGTTGATCCAGCGCAGGCTCTTTGATGTGGTCAGGATCCTGCGCGGGGAGAGCAACTCCCACACGGCCATGAGGGCAAAGATGCCGAAAAAGAAACTCAAACGGATGGGCGCTTCATTGCCGAGAATCCAGTCGTTCCAGTTCATACCAGACTTCCTCTGCTATAATCAATGCAGATATAATATGTTCAATAGATCTCTTGAATAATTGAAGTATAGTTGAGCCCATCGATATGTCAACACAGCATTTCAAGCATGACCTTTTCAACCAGTTTGCCCGTGTCGCCAAGGCGCTGAGCAGTGGTTACCGGCTGGAGCTTCTGGAGTTTCTGGACCAGGGGGAACGCAGCGTCGATGCTCTGGCGCAGGTCTCGGGTCTCACGGTAGCCAATACCTCCCAGCATCTGCAGCAGCTGAGGCAGGCGGGCCTGGTTGACAACCGCAAGCAGGGCCACAAGGTGTTTTATCGTTTGAGCGGCGCGGATGTTTCGGCCCTGCTCGGCACTCTCAGAGAGGTGGCAGAGCGACGCCTGGCCGATGTGGACCGTCTTGTCGATGACTACCTCAAGGTGAAAGACAACCTTGAACCGGTGCCTGCAGCGCAACTGCTGCAGAGGGTGCGGGATGGCTTGGTGACCGTGCTGGATGTGCGCCCGCCGGAGGAGTATGCGGCAGGGCATCTGCCCGGCGCCATCAATATCCCCCTGGCGGAGCTGGAGAAGCATCTGCATGAGTTCGATCCATCCCGGGAGATTGTCGCTTACTGCCGTGGTCCGCATTGTGTGCTGGCTTTTGATGCAGTCTGCAGATTGCGCGACAGGGGGATGACAGCCAGCCGCCTGGATGGAGGGCTTCCCGAGTGGCGGCTGAAAGGATTGCCTGTGGAGATTTCCTGAACAGGAGGAGATTGAATATAATTACCATGTTCACTTATTAGGATAATCCCTTAGCGGAATAGCAAAATTGATATGAAAGAGATCAAAGTCTGGGATAGATCCACCCGCATTTTCCACTGGATCAATTTCACTGCAATCGTGGCATTGCTGGTGGTCGGTTTTTTGATGTTGTATAAGAGAGAGCTCGGAATTAGCAGCATCGAAGCTAAAATCGGGCTAAAGCAGTTGCACGTTGTTATCGGCTATTTGTTTGCCGCTAATCTCCTCTGGCGCATAGTGGGTTTTTTTACCGGTGGATATTATTCACGCTGGAGACAGGTTTTTCCCGGCAAGGGTTTCAGACAACGCCTTAAGCACTATCTCAAGGCGGAAAAGGCTGGTAAAAAGCAGGATTATGCGGGCCACAATCCGGCTGGTCAGCTGGCGGTCGCCGTTATGTTTTGTTTGCTCCTTATGATGATGGTAACAGGGCTGGTGCGAGCGGGAACGGACATCTACTATCCTCCTTTCGGTGGTTTTGTGACGGAGTATATTGCAGTCGAAGGCGTTGAGCCTGAATCACTCAAGCCTTATGACAAAACCGGTGTGGATGTGGAAAAGCAGGCAGCGCTTAAATCCTTTAAGAAGCCGTTTGGTTTGATACACCTCTATTCAGCGTATGTGCTGATGTTTATTATTTTTCTGCATATATTTGCGGTGGTCTATGCCGAAATTGCCAAACAGCGGGGGATTATCTCTGCGATGTTTTCCGGTTCAAAGTATTTTGAGGGGGAGCCGGTGGATAAGCCGGAGAGATGAAATAGGCAAGAAATTTAGACTTCTTAATAGATATCAGAGAGGATGGCAATGTGGTATCTATATCAGTTTTGAAGCAATTCCGGGTCAACTGATTGCTAACTGAAGCGTACTCTGAATCTTCTCGCGCCACGTGGCCGGCACACTGGCTTCTTCGGCATAATCCCGCCATCGCGACACCACTTGCTGCACTTCCCTGATGATCTCCCCGGCTCGCCCGCGCTTCATCGAGGCGGTTTTTGCGCAGGCCTTGAAGTCGTCCATGGTGAAATCCTCGCGTTTACCATTCATGCTCATCTGGTGGCTGGCTGTCCATGCGCCGGATGGATTGTAACTGTATGTCATGTCAAAGGCGGGCGAAAGCGACCATGTTCCGGATTTCTCCATCAAAAAAGCGATGTTCTTGACGTGGTCATCCTGATTGCGGGCGACGATGTTAAACACCATGCGGCGGAACTGCTCTTCGATGATGCCCATGGGTAATCCCAGCTGCCGAATCACCAGCAGCGCCTGTTCATAGGAGTAGGCGCCCGCCATATTGAAATCATAGTGCGCCAGTGCGCAAAGCGACTGCATGTGGAGTTTTCGACCGTCGGCAAGACGGTCGAAACGCCGGGTCATAAAATGCCGCCTGCCGTTTTCTTCCAGTAGCCGGCATTCGCTGATATCGATGCTGCAAGCCTTTGCCATTTTGTAGTAGGCGTATTCAATCACGCCGTAACCTTGCGGATCCTCCAACTCCTTGTCACGATTTCCTGTGACGCCGTCAAATTTAAGCAGCCACTGTTCAAAGCCGTCTGCTGCCGGAATCTGGCCTGAGCTTACCTCGTTGGTCGAGGGATTCCAGGCAATCACAGCCTTGGCTCGTGCACCGCCGGCAGAGGTGCCTACCCGCAGGATATCTGTCAGCGCCTGTTCCCGGCTCCTGTCGGCAAGGGAGCTCAGAAGATGATGTCGATGACTGAGAATTTCCGAGGCGAGTTCGACCAGTTTGTCGATCTCTATCTGGTGTTCCTGCCGGGTTTTAGGGCCAATCACAGGCGTAAATTCCAGGGCCCCCATCCCCCGTGCGCCCGTATAACAGAGGCGTTCAACAGCATTGAATGAGCCTGCCTGTCGACCCTGGGTGGAGAGCCAGACATCGATCAGTGCATTGCCGAATTTGTCCGGGAGCGAGTCGGCCAGTAGACCGGGTAGTCCGTAAAAAGTCTTTCTGGAGAGTTCGGGAAAGCTGTAGATGCGCCTGGAAAGTGGCATCTGCAGCGGCGAAATCTCGATGCCGCTGGCAGCAAATGCAGAGTCGTACTCGAAGCTGGCCGTATCGCTGTTTTCTTCCAGCATGACTGCGCCGATGGTGCGGCCCCACAACTTCACCTCGGCAATAGTCGTCATGCATTCTCATCCCATGACCATGGTTCCCCGGGACTCTCTGAAATCCGGCTCGATGAGGCGCGC
>DAOUQU010000222.1 GCA_030625445.1 Gammaproteobacteria bacterium | reverse complement strand
TTCCCGGGTTCCAGGCAGACGATGCTGCCTGGATGATAGGCGACAATGGATCTCTCTTCGGAACCGGCAGCCAATCTGGCCACCAGCTTCGCCATGAACGGCAGATGTCCGACGATGAGGAGATCTTCACCCCACTCCTCTAGATGCCGCACAAAGGGTTCCACAGGATCATTGGGGCTGAGCCCGCCGAGCTGCTCAACCTTCAGATCAGGAGCCACTGCCGCAGCCAGCATCTCCGCCGTCTGCCGCGCCCGTGTCTTGCCGCTGTGCAATACGCGCGCGACCCGCACCTTCCCTGCCAGAAAAGAGGCCAGGCGCTGCACATCGTTTCGCCCCGCTTCACTCAGCGCCCGGTCGGGATCGATATCCTTCGAGAGTGCTTCACCATGTTGAACGAGATAAATATGCATTGCCCCCTCCTGCGCCCGAAGCGCCTGTCAATATTTGATTTTTTGCCATGACCTATTTTCTGTCTGATGGGTGAATAGATCGATGTCTATGAAATTTTCAACGCTCATTCATCTCATCCCTGGTTAATTTGCGCCCAACTTTTAACTTGCCACGTAGTTCATTGATCGTTTTGTTGAAACGACGCAACTGCTCTTGCTTGCACGCATATTCAGCTAACCATAAACAAAACTGCTCATTTAGCGTGGTATGCTCGGCTGCGGCGCGTTGAAGGGCAGCAGCAATCAGATGTTCATCAGCGCTTAATGTAATGTTTTTCATAGAGATACTCCTCAAATCATTCTACACTTAATCAGCGTACGCGAATATATAACCACCCACTCGGTAGTTTTGTCTACAGATGCCGAATAGAGAGAAAGGTGGTATATTTATCGATAAGCTGGATGAGTGGAAATAGTGAGATGTGCCTTGGCATTCCGATGAAGGTGGTGGAGATTGACGACTTTATGGCGCGCTGCGAAGCCAAGGGAATCATGCGTGATGTCAGTCTCTTCATGCTGCAGCATGAAAATATCGAGACGGGCGACTACGTGGTTGTGCATGTCGGTTACGCCATCCAGAAGATGACAGAATATGAAGCCCGCTCGGCCTGGGAAATTTATGACGAGATGCTGGACCTGGAAGCAGAGCAACATGACATCGGGATAATACCCGATGCATGAACTCTCCATCTGCCAGGCGCTGGTTGATCAACTGGAGGGAATCGCAGCGCAGCACCCGGGCAAACAGGTTGCAGAGGTCTATCTTGGCATAGGGCCGCTTTCAGGCGTGGTGCCGCAGCTGTTGAACGATGCTTTTAGCGTCGCCCGCGCCGGCAGCTGCGCCGACGCTGCGACTCTGCATATTCACGAAAGCGAAATTATTGTACGCTGTCTCAGTTGCGGCAAACAGAGTCCGGCAACAGCGAACCGCCTGTTGTGCAGCCACTGCGGTGAGTGGCAGACAGAACTGGTTTCAGGCGATGAACTGTTGCTTGAGCGCGTTGAACTGGAGGCTTTTGAGCAATCCGGGGAATCTTCACAGAAATATCATTAGAGAAATTCTGCTTGAATCGAAGGGATGGGGGTTCGGGGGAAGGGCAAACTGAATACTTACTGGAACGCATTGATGGTTACCCCCTTCCCCCGTAGAAAATTAACAAAGCTCTGGTTGAAGAGCATAGCGATTCAACCAGAGCTTCATTAGAGGTTCGAGAAGATGTGTGACACATGTGGTTGTAGTATTACCGAAGGAAACCGTCATCTGATCGATGAGGGAGGCAAGCATGAACACAGCGGTGCTGTCGAAGTATTAAGCAATCTGCTGCATGAGAATAACCACACTGCAGCGCATAATCGCGAACACTTCGATCGTCACCATGTTCTGACAATCAACCTGATGTCATCACCGGGTTCCGGCAAGACCGCGCTGTTGGAAACCACGATTGAACAGCTGGGGGAAAAATATCGCATCGGGGTCATCGAAGGCGACCTCGAGACAGAGAACGATGCCGCACGCATTCGCGCCAAAGGCGTCCCGGCAGTGCAAATCATGACCGGAACCGCCTGCCACCTGGATGCCCACCTGGTTCACTCGGCATTGCACGATATGAATCTTGATGAGATCGACATCCTCTTTATCGAGAATGTCGGAAATCTTGTCTGTCCGGCCAGCTTCGACCTCGGACAGCACTACAATGTCACGCTGCTCTCCACCACAGAAGGTGATGACAAGCCGGCAAAATATCCTGTGATGTTCCGTGCAGCTGACGCCATGCTGATCACCAAGAGCGACCTGCTGGAAGTGCTCGGCGATTTTGATCCGCAAAAAGCGACGCAATATCTGCGCAACCTGGCAAACCCTGCCGAAGTGATGACGCTCTCAGCCCGCAGCGGCGAGCATATCGATCTCTGGATCGAGTGGCTGCAAAAGCGTTTTCAAGAGCAGCAGCAACGCATCGCCGGGGGTGAGACGCGACGGCCCGCCATCCAGGCCGACGGGATCGCGCTGCATGCCGCGAGATAAGGTCAACTCTATAAGATACGCTAAGGGACGAAGCACATCTGTTGTAATTGATGCGCTTCGCAAGCTCAGCACATCCTATATCCCCGTCTTTCTACAGCGTGTGACTCCTGAATGTCTGACATAGAAGCCGCACGCTGGCTACAGCGCATCCACGATCTGGATCTTCCCAAGCGGATCCGCATCATGAATGTCTGCGGCGGTCATGAACGCTCGATCACCATGGCCGGTCTGCGCTCTGCTCTGCCTGACAACATCGAACTGATTCCGGGGCCTGGCTGCCCCGTCTGCATCTGCCCGGAAGAGGATATCTACGAGGCGATTCAGATCAGTCTCAATGAAGAAGTTATCCTTGTCAGCTTTGGCGACATGCTGCGGGTGCCGGTCAATGTGCCAAAAAGCAAAGCGCGCTCACTGGAACAGGCGCGTGCTGCCGGAGCCGACATTCGCCCGGTTGCATCTCCGCTGGAGGTGATGCAGATCGCCAGGAAGAACCCGCACAAAGAGGTGCTCTTTTTTGCCGCCGGCTTCGAGACCACCATGGCTCCGGTTGCAGCCATGGTATTGCAAAATCCGCCTGACAATCTTTCGATTCTGCTCTCCGGGCGTCTCACCTGGCCGGCTGTCTCCATGCTGCTCGATACTGGCATGGCCAACTTTGACTGCCTGGTCGCCCCGGGGCATGTCTCGACTATCATGGGCTCTCAGGAGTGGCAGTTTGTGATTCGCGATCACCGCATCCCCACCGCAGTTGCCGGTTTTACTACTGAAAGCCTGCTGGCCGCCTTCTACTCCACAATGCGCCAGAAGATCGAAAACAGGCTGTTCCTCGACA
>DAOUQU010000382.1 GCA_030625445.1 Gammaproteobacteria bacterium | reverse complement strand
GCGCTGTCGATGATCGCTTTTGCTCCCGGCTGGTCTTTGTTGAATTTTTCCAGTGTGGCTTTTGATTCAGCATCCTGGGTCGCTGCATCGAATGCCTGGACCTGCGCGGCAGTTGTCATGCCCAGTGCTACGACTGCGCCGATGAGGCTCTTGTTGATCATTTGCATGGATATCATTTGTGGTTTCTCAAGTTGGTAATGATTCAGGCGGAATCGGATATAGTGTCGTTATGACTCTCCGATAGATGCCCGGATAATGGTGCTTCATGCATCAGCGTGAATGAAACTGGCGTGATATTAGCATAGTTGCAGATGATTGCCACAAAAGAGCGGAATATTCATCGTTGTATCATTTTTCAGTGCCTGCCGAATCATCGAACGAGAAGCCACAGACATTGATGACTGACTCCAGCTGGGACTGTGTTCTGGGGAACTTTCTGCAGTTCAACGGCCTGAAATTATAGGCTGAGCAAGAGCTGCTGCCATCTTCAGCAATTTTCAGAAAGCTGCACTTGAAAGGCAGTTTGCAACACTCCCCGCATTGGTTGCAGCTGCCGGTGCGGCTTTTGTCAACAGGCAATAGCGATGTGAGAGTTCTGGCAAGTTTTGGAATCATTTCGAATTTTCCTGATACTTCGCTCTATTATTATCCACCATTTCTGGTGCAAAATAAAATTTATTGATCGACTCTTGCCCCTGTAAAAAAACAGGCTAAAGCGCATTGGGGTTATCGATGCAGTGCATTGCTCCTTGATGGCTAATCCATCTATCGCTTCCCGGGTAGAATCCTCTATAATTCCTCAAGTTGCTTTTTTACATTTACTTTTAAATGATATGCCCCCGAACTGGAGTATGAATATGCACAAACGAAACATCCTGGTCAGCAGCCTTGCGTTGCTGCTTATCCTGTTGAGCACTGCCCAGCTCAATGCCGCTCCATTCAGGGAGCGTTTCAAGAATGCCGAGCCCTATGGCGTGCTGTTCAATCAGTATGACCCCAATTTTTACACAGGCTTCGCTCCCAGGGTGCAGAGCAAAGAGCACATCACCATCCACCTTGGACGCGGCAACCAGGTGCGCGTGCGCATGGTGCTTCCCGAAGAGAGCATCGAGCACTATCTGCAGGACCAGGTGGCGCGCCATGCGCTCTATAAAGAGGTGATCGACAAGGGAGTCATTACCCTCACCACCAACAACTCCTGGGAACTCTACGATGCGAAAATCGTAGAAGAAAAACTCGCAGAACTTGCCGCTAAAAAGTCGGAGTTGAGCCCCGAAGAGTGGCGCCAGCTGAATCTGGACACCATCAATAAACTCAATCCGGGACGCCTGCATCATATCCAGCGTGATTTCAATGCCATGGTCACTGACTTTGCCGCTGCACTGAAGTCTGCGGAGGAGCCGAAGGGACTCAAGGAGAAACTGGTTCTGATCAATGACTTTTTCCCGCATCGCATCTATATCACTGACCTGACAGCGGAGCAGGATGCAGCCTTCACTGAGCTGCAATCACTTGGCAGGGCTGATGACGCGGCTGGATTTGCTGCAAAAGCCGAAACTTTTTTCAAGGATGTCACCGCAAATCTCTATGCAGTGAATGACGGCAAGCTCGATTTCTACGAATTTACCAGCGTATTTCCCGCTGGCACCTATGACTCCACCACCACTTACAAGGGTCGCGCCATACCGCGTTTCTCCACCACCGGCGTATGGACCCTGATTCCACGCAAGCATGGAACCGGCGATACCGGCATGGTCGACTACATCTCCAAGGCGGGCTATTACGGCATGATGCCGATGCTGCCGTATCAATATGCAGGCGGCAGCGCCTACAACGCCTTCCACAA
>DAOUQU010000466.1 GCA_030625445.1 Gammaproteobacteria bacterium | reverse complement strand
CGGCGCGACAGCGCTGACGCCAACGCCACCTTCTCGAGTTCATTGCTCATGAGGACGATATCAGCACTGGCAATGGAGACATCGGTGCCGGACCCCAGTGCGATCCCCACATCTGCACGCACCAGCGCGGGTGCGTCATTGACGCCGTCGCCGACCATGGCCACATGCTCACCATCTGCCTGCAGCTGTGCAATCACCCGATCCTTCTCCTCGGGCAGCACCTCTGCAATGACATCCATGCCGCCGCCCAGGCGCTGTGCAATCGCCTCCGCTGTCTGCTGCCTGTCGCCACTGAGGAGGGTCACACGAATACCATCATTTTTAAGCCGTGTAATCAGCGCATGCGCATCCTCGCGCAGCGGATCCTCGACGGCAATCAGCGCAATTTCAACCCCATCGACAGCAATCCGCAGTGAACTGGCGCCCTGCTGATCGAGTTCCACTGCAATTTTTTGCAGGGCTGGAGCTGATTTAACACCATTGCGCTGCATCCAGGCGGCTGTACCTGCATAGAGTTGTTGACCGGAAGCTACACCACCGACTCCGAAGCCAGGCTGATTGATGAAACTCTCTTTCTCGATGTCGAGGCGGCTGCTGCCCGCCGCATCCAGGATTGCAGCCGCCAGCGGATGTTCCGAGTAGCGCTCGACTGCAGCCACCCGCGATAACAGCTGTTTGATCGCGGCAGGCATCTCCTCACCTGCACTCCAGCTGCTCTCCGCCATATGGATCGCTGTGACGCTCATCATCCCTGTGGTGAGTGTTCCCGTCTTGTCAAAAACAATATGATCGATCGCAGAAAAGCGCTCCAGCACCTCGCCGTTGCGCACCAGAATGCCGTAACGTGCGCCCAGACCGGAGGCAACGGCGATAGCCATCGGCGTCGCCAGTCCAAAGGCGCAGGGACAGGTGATAATCAATACAGCAGTCGCCGCCATCAGCGCCTTGTCGAAATCCGTTTGCAGCCACAGGAAAAAAGTCGCCGTGGCGACGCCCAGGGTAATAGCAACAAACCACGGCACG
>DAOUQU010000028.1 GCA_030625445.1 Gammaproteobacteria bacterium | reverse complement strand
GGAGGCTGCTTCCATCTGCAGTGGACGGCTCCCTGCGGAAGTCGTCAAAGCCGAAAAAATGTTGGAGCTGCTGGTGCGGATTGTGGTTGACCCGGCAATAGGAGCAGGCTGGATCGCTGCACCCCTTGTCCCGCAGGCGGCGAACGATTTTCGTGACTTCGGGAAAACGATGTCGAACCCAGGGTGGAGTAATCGAATTCGATCCCGCTATCCGCAACCATGCCAACGCATAGGCCGCCGACTCCCTCGCCTGCAGATGTCCGATTTCCAGCGTCAGGGATTGTGCGGCAGTCTGGCAGCCAAGATCGGCAACCCGGGAAGCAAAATAGCTTTTTGCCTCCTGTCTAGTAAATGGCTCGATCTGCAACGCATGGAAGAGTGGCAGCATGGTTTCGGAAAACGCCCATGCATAAAATTGAACCAGCCCCTTGTCATTGAGCTTCAACTCTTCAAATACATCGCACTGGTCTTGAAACAGCAATCCCGCGTTGCGGGCATCGCAGACGGGATCATTCAAAGCGGTGCTGAGCAGGCGGTAGTCTTTTACCAAATGATGGTAAGGGTTTTCAGGGAAGGCGAGCGGGGAGAGGAAGAGGGTGTCAATAACCGGGAGGCGATGCAGATGAAGCTCCGGAAAGCTCTTTTTGAGGAGGGGGAGGTCATGGTCAAGAATGTTGTGCCCGAGCACATAATCGGCATTGCGGGCAAGATCATCCAGAACCCGAACTACATCACTCTTACCAAACCGCCCTTTGAGAAGACGCTCCTCTTTTCCGCAAACGGCGCCAACCTTCAGAAGCTTTCCATCAGGAGTCGTCTCCAGATCCAGAAGCAGGCTTCTGTTCAAAATTTTCTTAACCCTGTTCATAATGGCATTTGAAAAATGGAAATGAGGTGTGAAACTTAATTGTCTCAGGAGCCTCTTGCAAAACTCCAAAATTCGTCATTCCGGCGAAGGCAGGAATCTATAGAATCAACTACTTACAGATCGAGAAAATGGATTCCGGCTAAAAACATGCCGGAATGACGGAGTTTTGCAAGAGGCTCTTAGCTCATTCGTTTGATTGCAGTTTTATAAACTTTACCTCTCTCTCTTTTTCCTATAGCAATCACTGTAATAGTTACAATGTGATCATTGACGTCATAAACGAGTCTGTACCCGGATTGGCGAAGTTTAATTTTGTAGAGATGATTGGATCCAGACAATTTGGCGCTTGGGATGCGCGGCTCCTGCAAAATCTTTATGAGTTTCTTTTTGAAGTGGATACGAATTGTAGCTCCGAGCTTATTCCACTCTTTCAGAGCAGACTTTTTAAACTCAAGCTCATAGCTCATTTATGTCAACCTGAATGGATTCCTCATCCTTGCGCCCCTCCGCAATGGCGAGAAGTTCGAGGTCCTCAACGTGATCCATCAGCATTTCGTATGCTTCGGCTGGAACACAATAAAATGCCGGTTCATTTCTATTGAGTACAGCAACAGGCGCGCCATCGGCGCTTAAAGCCACTTTCATAGGGTTTGCTTTGAGTTCGCTAATACTGGCGGCTGCCTCGGTAAGTATCCTGGTTGTCATGTCATTACCCGTGCGTTAAACTGGTCGCTTATAAGGTCTTAATAATAGTCTTAAAAATTCAACAAGGCAACGTGTGATAAATTTTCCGTTTGTGCTCCAAATTTTCTGGCATATCTGGATACCCACTTAATTAAGAATAGGTGCAAAACATCAAATGAACAGCGGCATACTCTTTATCGTTTCTGCCCCCTCCGGCGCAGGCAAAACATCTCTTCTCAAGGCGCTTCTTGAGAGGCGGCAGGGAGAGATTCAGCAACCTCTGCAGCAGAGGGTGTTGAGCGTTTCGCATACGACCCGTCAGCCACGTCCGGGTGAAGTGAATGGAGAGCATTACCACTTTGTCTCTGTTGAGCAGTTTCAGCAGATGGTTGGGGAGAGGGCGTTTCTCGAATCTGCGCAGGTATTTGATAACTACTACGGGACCGCAGAAGCCTCTGTCAGGCAGCAGTTGGAAACGGGAAAGGATGTGATTCTAGAGATTGACTGGCAGGGCGCTCGCCAGGTGCGGGAGCGTTTTGCCGATGCGGTCTCGATCTTTGTGGTTCCGCCTTCAATTGATGCGTTGCGAGAACGGTTGTCGTCACGCGGTCAGGACAGCAGTGAGATCATCGAGCGGCGTATGGCTGATGCTCTGAGCGAGATGTCACATTACGATGAATACGACTACATTGTGGTCAATGACCTGTTTGAACAGGGCGTGGATGATCTGGAGGCGGTGATGCAGGTGCAGCATCTGACTTTGAAGCGGCAAAAGGATTCAATTCCGCCGCAGCTGAAAGCCGGCGTTTGACAGCAGGGTTCCCAGACGTTTGGCGTCATAACCCTGCAGCACTCTCTCACCAACTTTTATCAGTGGGACGGCGCGCATGCGCAGACGCGCAAATTCTTTGGCGGCGCGCTGGTTTTTTTCGATATCCAGCTCCTGAAAAGGGATGCCCCACTCTCTCATGGCGGCTTTCGCCTGCCGGCAGTTCGGGCAGTTGCGCGTAGTATAGATGGCCACGCGAGGGAGTTTTTTCCTCATCACTCACTCCTCAGTCCTCGCTACTATCTCTTTGTCAGCTGGCGTTCGGCTTGTGCATATTTTTCCGCAGTCTGGTCGATCACATCCTGCGGCAGTTCCGGTCCAGGCGCTTTTTTGTCCCAATCAAGGGTCTCCAGGTAGTCGCGCACATACTGCTTGTCGAAGCTGGGCGGGCTGATGCCGGGCTGATACTGCTCTGCAGGCCAGAAGCGGGAGGAGTCCGGGGTCAGCACTTCGTCGATCAGATGCAGTACGCCGTCATCGTCCAGGCCAAATTCGAACTTGGTATCGGCGATGATAATGCCGCGCTGCAGCGCGTACTCTGCTGCCTCGGTGTAGATCTTCAGACTCAGGTCGCGGACTTTGGCAGCAAGCTCTTCGCCGAGCAGATCAACGGTTTTGGCGTAACTGATATTTTCATCATGTTCACCGACAGCGGCTTTCGTTGACGGGGTGTAGATTGCCTGTGGCAGCCTATCCGCAAGATTCAGTCCCTCGGGCAGGTCAATGCCGCAGACGCCGCCGCTGCGCTGGTAGTCTTTCCAGCCGGAACCGATCAGATAACCACGCACAATGGCCTCTACTGGAAGCGGCTTGAGTTTTTTAACGATAATGGCGCGATCACCAAGGGCGTTACGCTGACCTTCGTCAGGGACGACGTCCGACAGAGACATTTCACTCAGATGATTGGGAATGATGTTGCCGGTGCGTTCAAACCAGAAGTTGGCTACGCGCGTCAGCACTTCACCTTTGCCTGGAATCGCCTGGGGCAGCACAACGTCAAAGGCGGAGAGACGGTCACTGGTGACGATCAGCATGTGGTCGTCATCAATGGCGTAGATGTCCCGCACCTTGCCGCGGGTCAACAGCTCAAGTTGTGGAAGCTCGGATTGGTATAGCGCCTTGCTCATGGTCGCCTCTGTTTCGCACTGGGAAACAAGGCATTATAGCAAAGAGATGGAAATTTATTCGTGGTGTTGTTTGGGTATAATTGAAGCCAATGAAAACTCTATTTCGACAAAGTAAGTGGCAGTTTCTTTCGCGGGTAAAACCCTCGGCAGGGATGCTGGGCGCATTATGCGATGAGAACTATCGCCTGCTGATGCGTCTGGCGCCGCAGCTGCTCTCAATGCGCGGGGAGTATGGTTCACGCATTCAAGGCGACCCTCCATTACTTTTACAGGTGGATCATACCGGTCCTTTTACCCGGGAAGTACGACTCAATTACCTCTTTGAAACACCGGACAATGAAAGTCCGCTTCTGGACCCCGAGATGCTGTTGCGGCTTTACCTGGATACAGGACAGGTAGAGGTGATCGAGATTAAGCGGCAGCAATGTCTGCCCCTGGAGGGTTTATACCAGTCACCGGGACTGCAGCAGAAGTGGAAGGCGAATCTCTTTGCAGGGCGCTGGCTGGACTACTGCCTGAGTAAAAATTATTGCTTCAGTCGTATATCCTCTTCTTGAATAAGGTAATTTCAATATAATACTTGACTAATTTACTGGGTTTTATCATAATAACCCTTGTATTTAGTAAGAAATTAGAAATTGAGGTGTAATTATGAGGCTTTCTACCAAAGGTCGTTATGCTGTGACTGCGATGTTGGACCTGGCGCTGCATGGGTCTGACGGGCCGGTGACACTGGCTGATATCTCTGAAAACCAGGGTATCTCTCTCTCATATCTGGAGCAGCTGTTTGCCTCACTGAGAAGCAAGGGACTGGTGCGTGGCGTGCGTGGTCCCGGCGGTGGATACTTTCTTGGCCGCAGTGCCGATGAGATCAGCATTGCCAACATTATCTGTGCTGTGGATGAGTGGGTTGAATTTACACGCTGCCGTGGCAAGGAAAATTGCTCCGGTGGACATCGCTGCTTGACACACTCGCTGTGGAATTCGTTGAGCAAACAGATCTATGAGTTTCTCGAGGGAATTACCCTGGAAGAGCTGATCCAGAATGCTGATGTACTGGATATCGACGGTCAACAGAAACGTGAAAAAGAGGAGTTGAAACTGGCCAGTTAACACGGGGTCAGTCTGAGTGATGAGAAAGCCCGCACTTGCGGGCTTTTTTATTTTGTGGGGGAGGGAGTATGATTCAGGCTCCCCGAGCGGCAGTCTCACTGTCGCCCGGTACTGAGTCGATCCATCAGTAACACCTCAATAACTCCGTGTATTGAGTGCATGATGTCATTGCGAGGAGCCGGAGGCGACGCGGCAATCTGGTTTGGGATTATAAATTACATCCTTGTAATTTACCCTTCGGGTCGCACAAAGTGCGTTCAATTTTGCTCCAAGCAAAATTAGTGCTGCAGTCGCTTAGGCTCCATCGCAATGACGGCATTCACACGGGCTTGTTGAGAACTTACATCCAGGAGCATCTCGTTGTCCATACTGCGAAAGCTGATCCGTCGCATTCCTTTATCACTGTTTGCCGCTATTGTCGGGGTGATAGCCGGACTGGGGTTGTGGGAAATCCTCGATACCCTGCAGAAGGATGAAGTCAACCAGATTTATCAGCGGCAACTGCAGGAAAATCTTGAGCAGCGCTCCCATGAGTCACTGATCTATTTTCATAACTCAATCCAGGGTTATAAAGCTTCTGCGCAACTTCTTGCGAGCCATCGCCGTCTGGCGAATTATCTCGATCCGCTCTACTGGTTTTCTGATGATCAGGAGTCGGTGATTGTCTATCATGAAAAACAGCCGCTCTGGCTGCCGCAGCCTTCCCGCTGGAAGTCGCTGATCTCACCGAGTCATATTTTGTTGATTGATCGCATGGGAGTGGTGAGAGAGCTCTACCAGACCGGAGATTTACCGCTGCCTGATGGTCTGGCGCCCCGCATCAATGATTATCTTGCCACAGAGCAAACCCAGGTCTATCTCACCATCATTGACAGCAAGCCATGGTTGCTGGTGTCAACAGTTGCTGAAGATGCTGCATACAATGTCATGGGAACACTGATGCTGGTGGTCCCTGTTGACGAGGAGTTCCTACAGGCCGCTCAACCGGGGCTATCGCGCAAGGGGGTCGTGACCGCTCTGCTGGATTCAAGTGAACAGCGTCTGTTAGCCACCAGTAATTTAGAGGAGATAGGCATTGGGGATGAAGCCGCAAAGATGTCAGAGGAGTATGCAGTGACGTCCCAAACATTCCTTGACAGCGGCGAAACCAATCTGGAGATGTTGTTTGCCACCTTTATTCCTCTGGCTCCGATGCATAGTATGGCGCTGCGCATTGTGCGTCTCGAGCAGCGCCAGCGCGGTATTGTTGCACTCACCTTTATCGCCTTTTTCTCGCTGTTGTTCATGCTTGTCTCCAATCGTCTCAGTGCCGCGCTGCGGCGTTTATCAAAATTTTCACAGCGGGCGCTGGGTATCTCTCAACCCGTCAGGGAGAGCGGCAACCAGTTGATGATTCTTGAGGACTGGATGAAGCAGTTCATTCACCTGGTGCGTGAAGCAAGAGAGGAGATGCGCGTCCTGCATGAATCAGAGATCCGGCAAAAAGAGGCTTTGACCACGGCGATTATGGAGACATCTCTCGATTCAATCGTCACCGTCGATCAGAGTGGTTCAATCATTGACTTCAATCCCACTGCAGAGAAGGCATTTGGTTATCAGGCGTCGGATGCAAAAGGCAAGTCGGTCGAATCACTGATCATCGATGCGGCCAGCCAGGTACATTTCGCTGATGTATTGAAGGCCAGCTTCGAGAGTGGTGAGGAAGTTTGGGATTTGCGTCTGGAGATGATTGCCCACCATAGTGATGGGAGCAAGTTTCCCGTTGAAGTGGCGATCAAGCCAATTTTGATTGACAGCAGTACGCTCTTTACCATCTATCTGCATGATATCTCTCAGCGGCGCAAGCAGGAGCAGGAGATACGCTCACTGGCGGCATTTCCCGGAGAGAGTCCGATTCCGGTCATGCGTGTCAATCGGGACGGGGTGATCACTTATGCCAACGCAGCAAGTGAACACCTGCTGGAGTCTCTCGGCGTAACCCGCATGCAGTTGATCCCTCTGAACTGGCGTTCAAAGATCGAGTATGCGCTGAATCAGAATAGTGATGATGAGAGTGAGGTTGAACTGGGAGGACGCATCTACTTTCTGCTGATCGCTCCCATCGCAGGGCTTGATTATGTCAATCTCTATGCACGGGATATTACCGAGATGCGTGCTGCCGAAGCTGATGCCCGGCGCCACCAGACAGAGCTGGTGCATGTCTGTCGTCTCAGCAGTATGGGTGAGATGGCGACGGGGCTTGCTCATGAGCTGAATCAGCCACTGGCGGCAATCATCAATTATGCGAATGGCGCCAAGCGGCGTTTTGTCAATGGCGCCACTGCTGAGGAGCTGGCGGAGCCTTTGCAGAGAATCACCAGTCAGGCCAGCAGGGCAGCGCGCATCATCAAACGACTGCGGGAGATGGTTGAGCGGCAGGTTCCGGTGCGCAACAGTGCCAGGCTGAATAACCTGGTGCATGAAGTGCTCTCATTTATGGATTTTGAGACGCGTAAAAACAACATTCAGATCAAACTGGACCTGGCTGTTGATCTCCCGGTCGTCAGCATCGATCTTGTGCAGATCGAACAGGTGATCCTTAATTTGACACGCAACGCAGTGGATGCGTTGATGGGGGCAGCGGTCTCTCCCGGTGTGATTCGTATCAGTACATCACGCAGGGATGCTATGCTGACGGTCACAGTCGAAGATAATGGTCCGGGGTTGAGTGCAGAAGCTGAGAGCCGGATCTTTGAGCCGTTTTTCACCACCAAGCAGAGCGGTATGGGAGTGGGTTTGTCGATCAGTGAAACCATTCTTGCCGACCATGGTGGTAAAATCAGTTATGCAAAAAGCAGCCTGGGCGGCGCAGCGTTTACAATATGGCTGCCGGTCACCAGGCAAAACCAACAGTAGGAAGAGTCATGAGCAACAACCCTGAAAATCAGAAGAGTCAACAGGATAGCCAAGAGAGCGATCAACAGAGTGAGCAGCAGGGAGTGGTTTTCATTGTTGACGACGATGAAGCGCTGCGTGATTCTCTGCGCTGGCTGCTTGAGTCTGTCGGACTCAAGGTGGAAACCCATGATTCGGCAAACTCTTTTCTGCAGAGCTACTATCCCGGTCAGTCAGGCTGTTTGTTGCTGGATGTCCGCATGCCCGGTATGAGCGGCCTGGAGCTTCAGGAGCAGCTGGAGAGCAGGGATGTCAGGCTTCCTGTGGTGATTATGACCGGACATGGGGATGTTTCCATGGCGGTGCGTGCATTGAAAGCCGGCGCTCTGGATTTTATTGAGAAGCCCTTTGATGATGAACTACTGCTGGCATCGATCCAGCGTGCACTTTTACTGGATGTGGAGCAGCGTAAAAACCGTGCGACCCAGGCAGAAATCCTGGCCCGGCTGGCGCAGCTGACAAGGCGGGAGCATCAGGTGATGGAACTTGTCACCATAGGAAAAGCCAACAAGCAGATCGCATCTGAACTCAATGTCAGCGCCAAGACTGTCGAGGCTCACCGCGCCCATGTGATGGAGAAGATGCAGGCGAAGTCACTTGCCGAGCTGGTCAGAATGTCGATGCTGGCGTCAGGCGGTTAGGGGATTTTGATATATTGGAAAGAGATGCCAATCTGTCCTCATGCATGGAGTTATCGAGAAGTTGCTCAGGCGGCTGTTAACCTTCCACCGATACGCTGACCCATTTTGAGACTTTTGCCATTTCTCATGAGCTCGTCCCATGCGACGCGGTCTTTGGGAAACAACAGGATCACTGTCGAGCCCATGTTGAAGCGTCCCATCTCTTCGCCTTTGTGCAGAGTCAGCTGTTGTTCTGATTGAGGCGCGTACTCCCAACTGCTGATGCGATGTCTTACCGGCGTCACGATCCCGTCCCACACCGTCTCCATACTACCGACGAAAATTGCTCCCACCAGTATCATGGCCATTGGCCCGGCATCTGTGTCAAACAGGCTGATCACGCGTTCATTGCGTGCAAACAGATTGGGCACAGACTCGGTCGTATACTGGCTGACGCTGAAGAGGCGCCCCGGAACATGGCTCATTTTTCTCAGATGACCATCCATCGGCATATGGATGCGGTGGTAGTCTCTGGGGGAGAGGTAGATGGTTGCAAAATTGCCCTCTTCAAACAGGGCGGCTAGCTTCTCGTCACCCCCCAGCAACTCCAGCAGTGAGTAGTCGCGGCCTTTTGCCTGGATCATGCGTCCCTGTGCTATCGGCGCAGCCTGGCTCACCTCGCCATCGACAGGACTGACAATGTCATTTTTCCCGGTGGCAATAGGACGCGCTGTACTCTCCAGCTGACGGGTAAAAAATGCGTTAAAGCTCGGGTAGAGATCTGCATCCTTGATCACTGCTTCGCTGAGATCCACATCATAATGTTTGACAACCCAGCGAATAATTCTGCTCTTGAGTAGCTTCCATTCACTGCGGGCAACAGCATACATCATGGCTGAGAGCAGATGATGGGGCAGTATTGGCATAACGACTGTAAGCAGACGTTGTGACCATGAGGGAGTGTCATTGCTGGCTGGAGTAGTCATGGTTCAATGATATGCAGAATGTCAGTGGCGAGGTGTTCGGAGTTTGTCAGATCGATAAAGTAGGCGGCTATCTTACCCTGCGGATTGACCAGGGAGAGCGTCACTCCGTGATCGATGCGGTAATTACCCTCCTGATCAGGCTCCTGTTGTTTGTAATAGATCGAAAATTCCTTTGCAAGAGCATCTACTGCTTCTTTACTGCCTGAGACGCCGGTGAAACCGGGATGGTAGCCTGTCACATAAGAGCGCAGACGTTCGGGTGTATCCCGCAGTGGATCCAGCGAAACAAAGATGAACTTCAGCGATTGTTGAATTTCAGGATTGATCGCAAGCCGGTTGTAGAGCCTGACAATATTCCCCATGGCGGCGGGGCAGAGATCAGTGCAGTAGCTGTCGCCAAAATAGAACAGCGACCAGTGGCCTTTCAGATCTGCGTTGCTCAGGCCGGTTTCATCCGCTCTCTCCAGGGAGAAGGGGGCGATGGCTTTTTCCGGGGTATGCAGCATCGCGATGCTCTCGCTCGCGACCTTGCTTCGCTGGTACATGTTTCCAAGGTAGTAGCTGCCAACCAGCACGCCGAAGGCAGCTGCAAGCAGCAGCATGCGGCCGCCCCTGGTGAAATGCCGGTTCTTCCTCATCAAACCTAAAACCTAAAATCTAAGTAACTATTCAGCGCATTCGGGAGCGTCACTGCTATTGGATATATCCTCAAGAAAACGTCGTGAATACATCCATGTAGACTCGTGTCGGCATCCATGCCTCCAACGTTTCTTGCAGATACACCCAATAGCAGTGACTGTTTTACTCTTTTTTGAAGATACTGGATAGTTACAAACCTAAAACTTAAAACCTAAAACCTAAAACTTATCTACTCAAGACTCTGTAAGCAGCGTCCAGCGCATCATCGAGAGATGCCTCATACCCCATGTCCCGCAGTACGCTGCCGAGTGCAGTGATGCACAGCATAACGTTCTTGCTATTGCTGGCATAACCCATCAGGCCGATGCGCCAGATTTTTCCGCCAAGCGGTCCCAGGCCGGCGCCAATCTCCAGATTGTAGTCATTCAGCAGACGGAGTCGAACAGCAGCATCATCGATACCTTCGGGGATTGAGACTGCATTGAGTTGCGGCAGACGCTCATCCTCGGGCACGATAAGAGAGAGCCCCATCGATTCAAGCCCCGCTTTCAGCGCCAGATGATTATGCTGATGGCGTTGCCATGCATTCTCAAGCCCCTCCTGCTGCAGCAGCACGAGTGATTCGTGCAGAGCATAGAGGGTATTGACCGGGGCCGTATGATGGTAGGTGCGCTGGCCATCGGAGCCCCAGTAACCCATCACCAGATTCAGATCGAGAAACCAGCTCTGAACCTTTGTTTTGCGGTTCTGTATGACCTCAATGGCCCGGTCGCCGAAACTGACTGGTGAGAGTCCGGGGACGCAGGAGAGACACTTCTGGGTGCCGGAGTAGATGGCGTCGATTCCCCACTCATCCACCAGTATCGGCGTGCCGCCCAGTGAAGTCACGGCGTCGACGATAGTCAGGCAGTCATGTTTGTGAGCCAGTTCAACCAGTGTTTTGGCGTCGGACTGCGCACCGGTCGATGTTTCCGCATGCACGAATGCAACGATTTTTGCATCCGCATTGGCCTTCAGTGCATCTTCGACGGCATCGATGTCAACGGCGCGGCCCCACTCTGTTTCAACCATCACCGCGATGCCGCCGCAGCGCTCGACATTCTCTTTCATGCGTCCGCCGAAAACACCGTTCTGACATACGATCACTTTGTCGCCGGGTTCGACAAGGTTGGTAAAACAGGTCTCCATGCCGGCGGAGCCAGGCGCAGAAACGGGCATGGTGAGTGCGTTTGATGTCTGGAATGCATATTGCAGCATCGACTTGACCTCCTCCATCATGCCGACAAAGGCGGGGTCGAGGTGGCCGATGGTCGGGCGCGACATGGCTTCGAGAATACGCGGATTGACATCGGAAGGGCCCGGGCCCATCAAAGTGCGTTCAGGAGGATGAAAAGAGGTTGTCATAAGGTCTGCCGCTAATATGTTGTGAATTCAATTCCTAAGTATATGGGGGGATGACTGTATGTAGCAACAGGGAAATTTTTCGGGTTATTGAATGATT
>DAOUQU010000427.1 GCA_030625445.1 Gammaproteobacteria bacterium | reverse complement strand
TGAACCACTTCGCCGTCACGCCGGATGAGGCAGTGTGCAGAGACTCGCAGTGCTGCAATCTCTTCAAAGTAGGGATGTGCGCCGGCGTCGAGGCGATTGTGAAACAGGTCATCGATCCAGTGACCGCCAAATTCCCCGGGCGGCAAGCTGATGTTGTGAATCACCAGCAGGTTGATATCTGCCGCTTCAGGGCGTGCATCGAAATTTGGAGAGGGCGATATTGTGGCTTGCTGCAGCCAGCCGCCGATGATTTTCATCTGCTTTTCTCGTCTGTAAAGCCGTTGCGAAGGGGGAGACTTCATCTTGTAGCTGGCATACAATAACAGGCTATTCAATTCTTGGAGTTTAACATGGCAGCAAAAATAACTGACTCGGGTCTCAAGATCGAGGAGCTGGAAGCGGGGCAGGGCGATGAGGCCGTGGCCATGAAAATGGTGACAGTACACTATACCGGGTGGTTGGAAAATGGCACAAAGTTCGACTCCAGCGTCGATCGCAATGAACCTTTCCGCTTTGGTCTTGGCAAGGGACAGGTGATTCGAGGTTGGGACGAGGGTGTTGCCGGCATGCAGGTCGGCGGCAAACGCAAGCTCACGATTCCCCCGCAGCTTGGTTACGGGGCAGCAGGCGCCGGTGGCGTGATTCCACCCAATGCTACTCTGGTTTTTGATGTGGAACTGATTGCCGTTGATGATTGATCGACTCAGATTGCCGCCGGTAGATGAGATCCGGCGCCAGGTCGCCGGGGCGATTGCAGAAGATGTGGGCGAGGGTGACCTGACCGCCGCGCTGCTGCCTGATGAACTTTTGGCCAAGGCGCAGGTGATTGCGCGTGAGGCGGGCGTCATCTGCGGCCTCAGCTGGTTTGACGAGGTATTCAGGCAGATCGATGCGGCTGTCGAGATACGTTGGCAAGTCGCCGATGGCGACAGGGTGACTGAAAACCAGCAGCTCTGTCTGATCGATGGAAGAGCGCGGTCGCTGTTGACAGCGGAGCGTACGGCGCTCAATTTTTTGCAGAGCCTCTCTGGTACAGCAACGCTGACATCCCGATATGTTCAAGCTGTCGAGGGAACCGGCGTCAAGATTCTGGATACGCGAAAAACCATTCCCGGTTTGCGTCTGGCGCAAAAATATGCGGTGTGCTGTGGTGGTGGTTACAACCACCGCATCGGCCTGTATGACGCCATCCTCATCAAGGAGAATCATATCCAGGCCGCAGCTTCAATCGAGACTGTACTGGAAAATGCACAGCTCTATTTTCCAGGAGTGGAGACTGAAATCGAAGTCGAGTCTTTGCAGGAACTTCAAGAGGCGCTGGATGCCGGCGCTAAACGGGTGCTGTTGGACAACTTTTCAATTGGTGATCTGAATTTCGCTGTGGCACTGAATCACGGCTGCGCCAGGCTGGAGGTCTCCGGCGGCGTTACCATCGAGGGCATCCGTGAGCTAGCCGGGACCGGCGTCGATGATATCTCGGTTGGCGCGCTCACCAAGCACCTGCAGGCTTTCGATCTGTCGATGCTGTTTATCTCTTCCT
>DAOUQU010000142.1 GCA_030625445.1 Gammaproteobacteria bacterium | reverse complement strand
CAGGAAGGTCCCCAGCAGGCTCAGCGAGAAGGCAAAGATTGCCAGCAGCACGGTCCACGCCTTGAAGGCTCCGCGTTTCTCGGTCACAGCCAATGAGTGCATCAGAGCGGTCGCCACCAGCCACGGCATGAAGGAGGCGTTCTCGACCGGATCCCAGAACCACCAGCCGCCCCAGCCGAGTTCGTAATAGGCCC
Source organism: Gammaproteobacteria bacterium (assembly GCA_030625445.1). Classification (GTDB taxonomy): domain Bacteria; phylum Pseudomonadota; class Gammaproteobacteria; order Chromatiales; family Chromatiaceae; genus Sva-25. The sequence continues at coordinate 4,734 of DAOUQU010000142.1, read as the reverse complement.
ACCAGCTGCCCAATGAGATGCCGATGGTCAAAAACAGCCAGGCGATATTGGTCCATGGGCGCGACCAACGCGCCCATGCGGCATCCAGTCGCCCGCCCAGCATAGCGGCAATAGCAAAGGCAAAAGGCACCACCAGGCCGACATATCCCATGTAGAGCATCGGTGGATGTATCGCCAGACCAAAATCTTGCAATAACGGATTGAGATCACGCCCGTCGGCCTGCATGGGGATGCGCTCGAATGGATTCGATGTCAACAGCGTGAACATCAGGAAACCGACACTGACAAGGCCGAGGATCCCCAATACCCGCGCCACCATCACATCAGGGATGCTGCGCGAGAAGAGACTCACTGCAAACCCCCATACGGCGAGAATTGTCGCCCACAACAGCAGCGAGCCCTCGTGGCCTCCCCACACGGCGCTGACACGATAGATTGTCGGCAGTTTGCTGTTGGAGTTGGTCGCCACATACTTCACGGAAAAATCGAAATCGAGAAAAGCGTAGACCAGAGAGCCGAATGCGACCAGCATGAAGAGCATTTGCAGATTCGCCGCAGGACGCGCAACACTCACCCAGGAGCGGATTCCCAACTGCGCTCCGGCAAGCGGGAAAAATGCCTGGATCACGGCAATGCCGAGAGCAAGAATCAGTGCGATTTGTCCAATTTCCGGTATCATAATTTACCCGTGATGATCTATTTCAATTATATTATTTCAACAGAATGCAAGGTCTGGAAGACCCATCAAAAATACTTCACCACAGATGAACACAGATGCACACAGATATTTTTACATCTTTAATCTGTGTTTATCTGTGTGAATCTGTGGTTAAACATTCATTTTTTGTGTTTTCCCATCTTTAGTATTTTATAGAGCCTGACAGATCCGAAAGCGGATTAATTCGCCGCTTGCGGCGGATCTTTTTTCAGAGAAGCAGCTACTTCGGGAGGCATGTAATTCTCATCGTGCTTGGCGAGCACCTCTTCGGCGACGAAGACGCCGTCTTTGAGTTTACCCAGTGCAACGACCCCCTGCCCCTCACGAAACAGGTCGGGAAGTATACCGTCATAGGTGACCGTGACTGTCTTCTGGTAGTCGGTCAGTCCAAATGAAACCATCAACTCTCCAACTTCGCGCTGCACGCTGCCATTGACCACCATGCCGCCGATGCGGAAGGTGTGATCTTGCGGTGCTTCACCTGCGACCACCTGGGTTGGATCAAAATAGTGATTGATGTTCTCGTTCAAAGCCAGCAGGATCAGGCTGACAGCAACGACGACCCCGATCACCATGGCTGAAATCAGAATCAGGCGTTGTTTACGTTTAGGATTCATACACTTTTCCTCTCTCGTCTCAAACGACGTGAAATACGACATAATTCGCGTCTGTGGTACAAGATCGCAGCGACTGCATTTGCGATCATCACCACTGCAGTCACTCCAACAGACCCCCAGACATACAAGGCGTAACCGCCCATATGAAAAAACTCAGACATCACTCACCACCAACCAGTTCACGCACCCAGCGACTTTTTGTCTCACGCGCCAGTATTTCACCACGCGCCCGCAGCATCATCACGATAACGTAATAGAGTTTAAACGCAATTGCCATCGACAACAGCGGCCATAACATCTGTGGGGCTATAGCCGGGCCATCCAGTCTCATCACCGTCGTTCCCTGGTGCAGCGTATTCCACCACACTACCGAATAGTGAATAATCGGAATATTGACAACGCCAACCAGCGTCAGCACCGCGGTTGCACGACCGGCGCTTTGACGATCTTCCACCGCAGAGTGCAATGCGATGATCCCCAGGTAGATGAACAGCAGCAGCAGCTCTGATGTCAGCCGCGCATCCCAGGTCCACCAGGTGCCCCACATCGGCTTGCCCCACAGGGAGCCTGTCACCAGCGCGATGAAGGCGAATGAAGCGCCGATCGGAGCGCTGCTGATGAGCACCACGTCAGCTATTTTTATGCGCCACACCAGGTGCACCACTGCAGCAACGGCCATCACGATATAGATGAACATCCCCATCCAGGCGGCCGGAACATGCACATAGATGATGCGGAAGCTGTCTCCCTGCTGATAATCGGCAGGCGCCAGCACCAGACCGGCATAGAGACCATAAACCAGGGTAATGGCAAACAGCCCCGTCAACCACGGCAGCATCATGCCGCTGACCCGGTAGAACCAGGGCGGCGAACCCCATTTGTGAATCCATTTCATGAAACTATTCATATCAACTCAGACTGATGCGTAATGCGGAAGCAGCCGCCACCGGCGCCAGCGACAGCGCCATCGCCAGGAAAGCTGCAAGAATATAGAGCTGTCCGGCGACCGGCAGCCCGGAAGCTGCGGCATCCACCGCGGCGGCGCCGAAGATCAACACCGGCACATACAGCGGTAAAACCAACAGTGACAATATCACACCGGCGCGGCGTAATCCCACAGTTAATGCCACCCCAATAGCGCCGATCAGACTCAATACCGGCGTCCCCAGCAGCAGAGAGAGCATCAGGGTTCCCATGGCCTCGGATTTCATCCCCAGCAGCATCGCCAGCAGCGGCGCAACCAGCAGCAGCGGCAGGCCGGTCACCAGCCAGTGGGCAACCACCTTCGCCAGCACCATGACCGACAGCGGCTGCGCACTGAGCAGCAGCTGCTCGAGGGTGCCGTCCTCAAAATCCGAGCGAAAAATGCTGTCCAGCGTCAACAACGCCGCCAGCAAAGCGGCCACCCACACGACGCCGGCGGACATGCGTTCCAGCAGATTCGGCTCGGCGCCGACACCAAGAGGAAACAGCACGATTACCATCACAAAAAAGAGCAGCGGATTGGCAACCTCGGCGCGGCGGCGCATCGCCAGCCGCAGATCGCGCCTCAACAGCTCAATAAATGCTTGCCATACGGACATCGCCTAGCTCTCCGAGAGATTCAGGCGCTTGACAACGCCTGCAGAGAGATGAACCTGGTGGTGGGATGTCATCACCAGGGCGCCGGCGGCAGATAAATGTGTGTCCATGAGACTCTCGACCAGCTCGATGCCGTGCACATCCAGCGAGGTGAAAGGCTCGTCCAATACCCACAGACGCGCATCGGTCACCAGCAGACGCGCCAGCGCAGCGCGGCGTTTCTGCCCCGCAGAGAGAAAATGCACCGGAATATCTTCAAATCCGCCCAGTTTGACAGCTTCCAGCGCCTCTTCAATAGTGTATCTCCCCCTGCCGCTGAGCGTCTGCAGTACACGCAGATTCTCGAGCGCAGTCAACTCGCGCTTGATGCCGTCAAGATGACCGACATAGACCATGTGGCGATGAAAATCGACAGCGCACTCCTCGATGGGAACGCCGCTCCAGCGCACCTCGCCCTCATCCGGACGGCGCAATCCGCACAGGATGCGCAGCAGCGTGGTCTTGCCGGTGCCGTTGCGCCCCTCCAGGATCAGCGCTTCACCACCGGATACTTCGACGGAGAGATTCTCGAACAGGAGGCGATCATCACGGCTGCACTCGACTGAATCAGCCTGAAGATGAACTGTGGAGTTTGCTAAATCGGTCACAGAGATGGAGAGGAGTTAAATGGCTATGGAATTAAAGGCCTGACATTTTAACCTATTTTTCCTCTGAATAGCGATTGCCTGACGATTTACAAGGTAAGTGATGCAGGGAAACTCTGATTTATTCGCGTTGCGAGGAACCAAGCAATCTCTTGAGTCCTCCGGATCTGTTCTTCGTTCCCACGCTCCTGCGTGGAAATGCAGACCTGGCTTTGCATATACCACCGTATGCATTACCACCGGGGACGGTGGGGACGAGATAATCAGAGCTTCCCTGTAATGATATGATAAGTAATCAATCATACACGTCAATTGAACACAACCATGTCAAATAAACGCATCGTACTGGCGTCCAACAACGCCGGTAAAGTCCGTGAAATCAACCAGCTGCTGGAGAACTCCGGCATCGAGGTGCTGCCGCAGGCGCAATTCGATATCGAGGATGCCGTCGAGGATGGCCTCACCTTCGTTGAAAACGCCATCATCAAGGCGCGTCATGCCGCAAAACTCAGCGGCCTGCCGGCCATTGCAGACGACTCAGGCATCGAAGTCGATGCGCTCAATGGCGCGCCGGGCATCTATTCTGCCAGATTTGCAGGGGAAGGCTCCAGCGATGAGGAGAATTTACGCAAACTGCTGAGTGAGATGCAGGATATCCCCGAAGCGAAGCGCAGCGCCCGTTTTCAATGCCTGATGGTGTATATGCGCCACGCCGAAGATCCAACCCCGATCATCTGCCAGGGAACCTGGGAGGGGCGCATACTGACTGCCCCGCAGGGGGAGAATGGATTTGGCTATGACCCGGTATTCTTCGTTCCCGAACAGCAGTGCTCCTCGGCAGAACTCGATGCAGCAACCAAAAACAGCCTCAGCCACAGGGGCAAAGCACTGCAGCAACTGATCGCACAGCTGTAAATTTTCAAATTTCAGGCTCCTAGGCTCTTGGGTGATGCTTCTGGTAGAGAGACTCAAGACGCTCCTTCGCAACGTGAGTATAGATCTGCGTGGTTGAGAGATCACTGTGTCCCAACAGCATCTGTACAACCCGCAAATCCGCCCCATGATTCACCAGGTGGGTGGCAAAAGCATGACGCAGGGTATGCGGTGAGATATGCGTATGAAGACCTGCCCGCTGTGCATGCGCCTTGATGCGATACCAGAATGCCTGCCGGGT
>DAOUQU010000140.1 GCA_030625445.1 Gammaproteobacteria bacterium | reverse complement strand
GGCGTAGATCTCCAGCAGTTCGGCGGCGACGTCAAAGGCCCGCTTTGCCGCCTTGCTTCTGGCCTTCTCCCATTGCCCGCTGCCGAGCTTGTGCAGCGGCGCATGCTCCGGTGATGCGCCCGAGTAGCGGCTGATCAGCTGCAGCGAAGAGACCGGCACGTAGAGCTTGTCATGCCCGGCATATTCGAGCGCCAGAAACTCCTGGACTTCATCGCCGACATCGATGCTCTGCAGGCCGAGAAAGCGTCCCACGCCGTGCTCTTCATGCACCACCGGAGCACCTTCATGCAGCTCCGTGAGGTTGCGAATGATCTGCTCGGCATCGGTTTTGCGTTTGCGATGACGAGGCTGTCGAACCCGCTCACCAAGCAGCGCGGTCTCAGGGATGATGGCGATGTCGCCGATGACAACGCCTGTATCCACAGGAGCTACACTGAGGCAGGGAGTTTTACTACCACGCAGGAACGCCTGCCAGTTATCGGCGATCTTTGGACGCAGGCGGAAGCCGGCGAGACTCTCCAGCAGGTGCTCGCGGCGGCCTGCACTCTCTGCGGTGAACAGCACCCGTCCTGAAAATGCGGAGAGAAAATCTTCCAGCAGACCGGCGGGACGCTCCGCACGGGCATTGAATCCCAGTGGCGGCAGAGATTTGCTGTCGAGGTTGTCAAAGGCTGCTACGCCTTTACGCCGCTGGTGCAGTTGTGTCGCCTGCCATACGATAGCGGGTAGAGGTTTCAGTGCGGCTTGCAGCGCATCAGTGTCAAGATAGAGACTAGCCGGCAGCAGCAGCGGCCGCTCTGCATCATGTCGTCGCTGTTCAAAGCGCTGCGCAACAGTGTCGGCAAACTGCTCCGCCTGATCGGCAAGGTCTGCCTGGTAGATGGCGAGTGTCTGCTCCGGCAGGTAATCGAAGAGTGTTGCTGTGCTATCAAAAAAGAGCGGCAGGTAGTATTCGATGCCGCCGGGCATGTTGCCATTGCTGACCTCGGTGTAGATCAGGCTGCTGTTTGGATCCTGGTCGAATGTCTGGCGATAGCGCTGACGAAAACGGCTGATGGCTGCCTGGTCGGTGGGGAATTCGCGTCCCGGCAGCATCTGAATAGCATCGATCTTCTCCAGGGTTCGCTGGGTCTCGGTGTCAAAGGTGCGAATTGAGTCGATTTCGTTGTCAAACAGGTCGATGCGGTAGGGGTATCGGCTGCCCATCGGAAACAGATCGAGCAGCGAACCGCGCACTGCAAACTCGCCATGTTCAAACACTTGTGAAACACAGCGATAACCACTCTGTTCCAGATTTTGGCGCATCTCTTCAAGGTCAAGCAGCTGGCCTTTTTCAAGCATCAGCGACTGCTGCTGAACATAGCTTGGGGGCGCCAGGCGCTGCATCAGGGTAGTGACAGGGACGATGAGTATGCCATCTTTCAGATGCTGCAGCTGGTGCAGTACACTCAGGCGCTGGGATACCAGCTCCGGCAGTGGTGAGAAAATGTCGTAGGGGAGTGTCTCCCAGTCAGGCAGGGTGAGGATGCGGCTGTTCTCCCCGGCTGCAAAAAAGTGCATCTCCTGCTGCAGGCGCAGCGCCTGTTGCACATCATCGGTGATGGCAATGATCAAACCACGGTGCTTGCTGCGTGCCTGGGCAAGCAGCAGCGATGCGGCGCAACTGCGCACGGACCCCAGGGCTAGTTTTTCACCGGGTTTTTGCGGGGGCGTCAGATCAGGGAGAAGCATGGTGTAGCGGGGTATATTTGGCTTGTTGCTATCCCTGTCTGTAGTGGGATGGTGACTCTCCGGTCCAGCGTTTGAATGCTCTTGAGAAGGAGCTCATCTCTGAGAAGCCGAGCAGATAGGAAATCTCGGCGAGACCCTTGCTGCTGTCGCGAATATAGCGGTCTGCCAACTCCTGGCGTACACTGTTTACCTGGGTTTTGAAGGTCGTATGCTCTTTTTGGAGCCTTCTCTGCAGGGTTCTGGGATTCATATAGAGAGCTTCTGCCACGATGCTGTCACTGATGTTGCCATCAGGAAGGTGCTGGATAATTGCTGCCCTGACTCTCTCTTGAATGTTGCTGTTGTCCAGTTGAGCAAGATAGTTGATCATATACTGGTCGTGCAGCGTCGACAGCAATGGATTAGAACTCTCCAGGCGTTTGTCTGCTGACTCCAGAGTCAGCGTGAATCTGTTGTTGGGTGCATCAAAGTAGACCGGGCAGCGGAAGAGTTCGTAGAATTTGCTGGAGCAATCAGGGGCCGGATGGGTCAGGGCGAGAGATGCGGGGTTGAAGTCATCGCCATAGTTGGCCCTGCACATGGCAACCAGCATGGCCATGGCTGAGTCGGTCCGCGTTGGCTGTTGCCGGGATATGGCGTTGTAGCGCAACACAATGGATAGATCGTCGCTTGTCTCTTCAAGCTCGAAAGCCGCTCCCTCTGTGAGCATGCGCATGTACTTGGAGAATCGTTCCAATGCCGTACGCAGACTGGAACTGCTCAACCATGCGTAACCCAATCCGCTCAAATGGGATGGGTGCCAGTATTTGGCGGCTTTCAGACCGAAGCAGGGATCGTCGATGAGCGCAGCAGCCTCAGCCCATAATGCATCGATACGCTTGTAGGGAAAGCGGGCGTTGGGGTCGGCGATTTTGTACGGATCGATACAGAGTTTGCGCATCAAAGGATCAGGATCGACTCCGCTGGATTCGATGATTTTCAGGGTCAATGCGACGGCAGGGGCAGAGTATGTGAGAGACATTGTACTGGATAACCTGGCTCAAGTGCTAACATTAGGTTCTGTGATGATATTGTAGACCATTGGCGTATTTAGTCAAATGTTATCTGGCGTGTTTAGGCAAATATTATCATGTGTGATCCTGTGATCCGGAGTACTGCTTTGTGTCGATTCCATGAAAATCGTATGAAAAACCAGTTAAACACCATTCTGACATTTACCGACTTTGGCGCAACAGGCCCCTATCTCGGACAGATGGAGGCGGCTATCAGGCGGGAATCCGTTGCTGCTTCGGTGATACATCTGCAATCTGATGCCCCTGCCTGCAATCCGAAGTCTGCGGGTTATCTTCTGGCTGCCCTGGCAAACCAGTTTGAGGAAGCTGTGTTTGTGTGTGTCGTGGATCCCGGGGTTGGCAGTGAACGCAGGCCGCTTGTTGTCGAGTCACTGGGGCAGTGGTTTGTCGGGCCGGATAACGGCCTCTTTGCGCCACTCTTTCATCAGCGCGGTGAGATGAATATCTACCAGATATTACAGCAGCCCCGGGGTGTGTCTGAAACATTCCACGGGCGCGATCTGTTTGCCTCTGTGGCTGCAAAAATAACCGAAAAACAATATATTGCAATGGAAAGTGTAAGTAAATTGGAAATTGGTTTGGAGTGGGATGAAGATCTGCGTGAGATTATTTATGTCGATCATTTTGGGAATCTGTTTACCGGTTTACGTGGCCGGAAAATTCAGCGCTCAGCCAGAATTCGTATAGCAGGCAGAGAGTTGTCCTGGGCCCCCAGGTTTGATGCCGTCAAGCGGGGAGATCCCTTCTGGTATGTCAATTCATGCGGTCTGGTTGAGATTGCGGTGAGTGGGGGAAGAGCGGATCTGCAGTTTCCTGATTATAGAAATGAGATAATAAATCTTCCATAAGATTATGAATAGTAAGAAAAAAAGTAATTCAAAATTATCTCGCTTGTGGCGAATTTCCCTGCAGGGTCTTCTGATAGTAGCAATTATCGTCGGGGTGAATCTGTGGCGCACCCGTGATGCGGTTTCAGGCCCGGCGCCGCCGCTCGTTGCAACAACACTGGACGGGGCGCACTTTGATATGAAAGAGCATCTTGGCAAGCCTCTGTTTGTACATTTCTGGGCGGAGTGGTGTCCGATCTGTACGCTGGAGGAGGACAACATTCAGTCACTCTCCGGGGATTATGAGGTGATCACCGTTGCAATGATGTCCGGTGATGATGAGACAGTGCGGGCACATATGAAGGAGCGCGGCCTGAGTTTCAAAGTGATCAATGACGAGAGTGGTCAAATTGCAGCAGAGTGGGGCGTCGAGGCAGTACCGGCAACTTTTGTTATAGACGCCGCAGGAGAGATCCGCTTTGTTGAGATGGGCTACAGCAGCAGGTCCGGGTTGATTCTAAGGCACTGGCTTACAGAAAAGTTTGCAGTTGGCAGTTGACAGAAGTCTAGTCGAGACATTGCTACACGCAACTTTTTTTTACTGCAAACTGCCAACTGAAGACTGCCAACTTTCTTTTGCGGCCAACTGCCAACTAATCTTCTCCAATCACCCGTTCATCACGTGGAGTATTCAGCAGCTTTTCGGCTTCGATGTCGTTGCGTGCAAAAATCATGCGGATGCTTTCAACATCATTACTCTGCTGGCGTTGTTCACGCACGTAGACCTTGGCCTCCCTATAGGAGGGGAATGTTTCCAGGTGATCCAGCTTGCGGGGTTTATCCTGAATCCGGTAGACGAAGTAGGGCATGTGGCTATATCCAAAATTAATATTCAGAACGATTCTACTCGACCCTCATCAATGAATAAAGAAACCTCTGAGATATAACCAGGGGGGAAAGGTGATGATGCGCATTGCAATCCACGGATAGATAACCCTTTCCCCGCAGAATAACTTGCAGGAAAACTCTGGTTGAGGAGCGCAGCGACTCGATCAGAGTTTTATAAACAGGCAATTTAACGGGCTTATGACCCTGCTTCTGATAACATGCAGTTTTTTACTCAGTCGGGAATCACTATGATCCGCGTAGCAGTCGTCGGTGCAGCCGGTCGAATGGGCAAGACCCTCATTGAAGCTGTCAACAATCATCAATCCTTGACCCTGGGGGCTGCGACAGAACGTGAAGGCAGCACTCTGCTTGGCACCGATGCAGGAGAGTTGGCCGGTGTAGGTAAACTTGGCATCACTGTGTGCGCTAATCTTGCAGAGGTGGTGGATGATTTTGATGTGGTGATTGACTTTACGGCCCCT
>DAOUQU010000356.1 GCA_030625445.1 Gammaproteobacteria bacterium | reverse complement strand
GGATTCCAGCATCCCCGGCATTCGCCGCTGGCCCGAGGAGTATCTACCGGCAATTTTTGAGAAGTTCCGTGTTGATCGTGAGCTCGATGTGAGTCAGCAACAGGCGGAAGAGATGACGCGCAGACTGGCGGCAGAGGAGGGGATATTCGCAGGTGTCTCTTCCGGCGGTGCGGTGCATGCCGCGATCAATGTCGCCATCGAAAATCCCGACGCCACAGTGGTGGTGATCATCTGCGACCGCGGAGACCGCTACCTCTCAACTGGTGTTTTTCCCGCGGAGTAACGGGATTGCCAAGATCTCCTGGCGCGTATCACCTAACACTTAAAACCTAAAACCTAACTACCTAAAACTTAAAACCTCCCCCTATGCCTCAACTTTTTATCAACCTGGAAACACTGCCTGATATTGACGGCGCACGACAGATGTTCGAACTGCCGGCAGACCTTCAGGTTAAGGATGTCGCCAAGGTGCTTTTTCATCAACACGTCTCCACCCGGGGGCGTGACAAAATTTTTCTGCAGCCATGGCAGGCGCGTATTGCTGTTGTCTGCGTGATCGCCATCAGTGATGCCGGCGCAGAACTTTCCAGCTTTGACATGGAGCAGTACGATGAAATAGAGTTGCTGCAAAAGCTGTACGATTTTCTGAGTCACTCAACATACTCCTTTTGCTGGGATCAGGGACGTGATCTCAATGCGCTGCTGCATGTGCGTTCCATGATCCATCAGTTGACATTCGATGCCATTCCGCTGCGAACTGTTGAAAGACGCCTGCGCATTCCACCGGGAAGCACCTCTCTCGAAGCGATTGCGGCACGCTTCGGCTTGCAGAGTATCGCCATGCAGGGAGACGAACTCAGCTGGAAGCAGTATCGTGAGCAGGGAATCGCCCCCCTGTGCAAGCGCTGCCGTACGAATGTTATTGCCACAGCACAACTTGGGCTGCGTCATCTGTTGACGGCGGGCGAACTTGAACGGCAACGCTTCAATCAATTAGTGACTGCATGCGGTGAACTCTGATGGGGCGTAGAAGAAGCAGAAAAAAGGTTCCGCAAGGCAGCTTCGAGGCTGAAATAGAGTCCCTGAGCCATGATGGCCGCGGGGTGACTCATGTTGCGGGAAAAACAATTTTTATCCACGGCGCGCTGCCTGGCGAAAAAGTGACTTTCAACTATACCCGTACGCAGCGTCGCTACGACGAGGGCGTTGTTGATGAGGTTCTGCAGGCATCTTTGCAGCGGGTGGAGCCGGGCTGCGAGAACTTTTCGATCTGTGGTGGCTGCAGCCTGCAGCACCTGGGGTCCGAGCATCAGATCACCTACAAACAGCAGACTCTGCTGGATGCCTTTCAGCATATTGCCGGCATCGAGGCGCAAGCGGTCATGCCTCCCCTGGTTTCAGAACCATGGGGTTACCGCCGCAAGGCGCGCCTCGGGGTTAAATATGTCGCTAAAAAAGGCAGGGTGCTGATCGGCTTTCGTGAACGCGGCTCCTCCTTTGTGACCGTGATGCAGCGCTGTCCGGTGCTGCATCCTGCCATCGGTGAAAAACTGGGAGCACTGGCGGAAGTGATTCAATCACTCAGTGTGCGTGACAAAATACCGCAGATTGAGGTGGCGATGGGAGATGAGAGCATCATTCTCATTTTCAGACTGCTCTCTCCGCTCTCCGATGACGATGCTGAAATACTCGGCAGCTATTGCCGACGGCAAAACTGGCACTGCTACATCCAGGAGGGTGGTCCGCAGACAGTCAAACCACTCAGTGGCGATGCAGCAACTCTTAGCTATCAACTTCCGCAGCAGCAACTGCAGTTTGATTTCCTGCCGACGGATTTTACCCAGGTCAATACGGCGATCAACCGCCAGATGATCAGCCAGGCGATGCAGTGGCTGAACCCGCAGCCCGGTGAAAAAATCCTCGATCTTTTCTGCGGCCTGGGAAATTTCACCCTGCCGCTGGCACAGCTCTGCAGCAGCGTTACGGGCGTTGAAGGCGATATGGCCCTGGTTGAGCGGGCACGGCAGAATGCTG
>DAOUQU010000343.1 GCA_030625445.1 Gammaproteobacteria bacterium | reverse complement strand
ACGTCGTAAATCATCATTTACCAAACGGTTTTTAAAATTCATGCTGATTCTGTTGTTTATTGCTGCAGTGCCTCTGGGTTCTTACATGATGCAGCTCTCCGATGAGATTACCACCAGTTTCGAGGGGCAGCGCTGGGCTGTTCCTGCTCGGGTCTACTCCCGTTCCATGGAGTTGTATACCGGCGCGCCTGTCTCCAGGGAGCGTCTTGTCAGCGAGTTGAAGTATCTTGGGTATCGTAAAGTCAGTCAGCCCGAGACGACAGGGACCTGGGCGATGAACGGCGGGCGAGTGCTGCTGCGCAGCCGTCCTTTTACCTTCTGGGATGGGAAGGAACCCGAACGTGCGCTCGATATTCGTGTTGCCGATGGAGAGATCAAATCCGTCATGGATCATGCTTCGGGAAAAGAGATCGACCTGGTTCGCCTTGAGCCGCTCGAAATCGGCAGCATCTATCCGCGTGACAACGAAGACCGTGTGATCCTGACGCCGGATGATATACCTGAGTTGCTCAAGAAGACGCTGATTACCATCGAGGACCGGAGCTACTATGACCATTTCGGCATAGATCCTCGTGGCATCACGCGTGCAGCCGTTTCAACCCTGGTCAAGGGACGGCGCCAGGGGGGGAGCACCATCACCCAGCAACTGGTCAAAAACTACTTTCTGACGCCAAGACGCGACCTCAAACGCAAGAGTAAAGAGGCGCTGATGGCGATCATACTCGATGCGAAATATGACAAGGAGGATATCCTCGCCGCCTATGCCAACGAGATCTATCTCGGACAGGACGGCAATCGCGAAATCCATGGCTTTGGTCTCGCCAGTGAGTTCTTCTTCGGTGTCCCGCTGGCTGAACTTGAAATTCATCAGATTGCGCTGATGGTCGGTCTCATCAAGGCTCCATCCACCTATAATCCCAGGAGAAATCCGGAAAATGCATTGAAACGCCGTAATCTGGTTCTGGATGTGCTTGTGGAGCAGGGAGTGATCAGTGAAGGCAGTGCTGCTGTTGCCAAGGAGAAATCGCTGGGCGTGGTCAAAAAGAAATCCACAGGCCAGGGAGGACGTTATCCTGCCTTTATGGATCTGGTGAAGCGTCAGTTGCGGCGTGATTACCAGCCTGAAGATTTGAGCTCCGAAGGACTGCGCATTTTCACTACACTCGACCCCTGGGTACAGAAAACTGCTGAGAGTAATGTCCTGAAGCGTCTTCAGCAGCTGGAGAAACAGAAAGGGCTGCCGAAGGGCAAACTGGAGGTGGCTGCAATTATCGTCACCCCGCAGGATGGAGAGGTCCTGGCTGTCATCGGCGGGCGTAAGGCCGGCTATGCAGGCTTTAACCGTGCACTGGATGCGACGCGTCAGATTGGCTCGCTGGTCAAGCCGGCGGTCTATCTGACAGCGCTGCAATATCCGGATCGCTACGCACTCTCGACGCCCCTGGATGACAGCAAGGTGGTGCTGCGCAATCGTGGCAGCAAGAGCTGGAGTCCCTCCAACTACGACCACAAGAGTCACGGCAATGTGCCTCTGGAGTTGGCGCTGGCGAAATCCTATAATCAGGCGACAGTGCGCCTGGGTATGGATATCGGGGTTGACCGGGTTGTGAATACACTGCATGCGCTGGGCATGAGCAGCGAGCCTGATCCATTGCCATCCCTGTTGCTGGGTGCAGTGAACATGACACCGCTGGAGGTGACGCAGCTCTATCAGACGATTGCATCCGGTGGATACCGCTCGCCACTGCGTGCAATTCGTGAGGTTATGGGGCCGGGAGACAAGGCCTTGAAGCGTTATCCATTGACCATCAAACGCACGGTGCCGGCCGGGCCGGTCTATCTGCTCTCCAGGGCGATGCAGTCCGTGGTGACCCGGGGGACATCCCGCTACCTGCTGAACGCATTGCCGAAATCCCTGAATCTTGCCGGAAAAACAGGCACCACTGATAATTTGCGCGACAGCTGGTTTGCCGGTTTTTCATCGGATTATGTCACTGTGGTATGGGTCGGACGGGATGATAACAAGCCCGCGGGGCTCTCCGGTTCCAGCGGCGCATTGCGTGTGTGGGCTGATATGATGAAGCCGCTAAAGCCATCTCCACTGGATCTGGTGGTTCCGGGCACCATCGAGATGGCCCGGGT
>DAOUQU010000050.1 GCA_030625445.1 Gammaproteobacteria bacterium | reverse complement strand
CATATTTCTCGTTATCACGCTCCTGCATGGAAATGCATATTTCTGTTATGGGTTACCACGGGGGACCGTGGGAACCAGTAACAAAGGTCTGCAGGGTGGGCAAAGGAGCGATAGCGGCGTGCCCTACGGATGTATTGCTTGTTGGACACGTCGTTCCTCCTTCGCCTACATGGACGTAGGTGAGGGGCGTGAGCAGGCCGTTCCTGCGCATCCTGCGCTCACGGCATTTGTACATCCATGTACGGCAGGAGCGGAAGCTTCGCCTACGTCATACATGGATGTAGTAAGTGTCGCCAGAGGCAGGATGCCCGTAGTAATGCCCGGTTCCCCGCAGGTTGGCGCTCAATTGTACCTTCGGGGCAGGAATTTTATCTCGGGGAACAGCGTCTTGTCATTCTCCCGCACAAACTGCTGAAGTTTTTTAGACGTATCCAAGAGATGCACAGACGAAACATGGCCTTTTTTCTCCACTCTGCCGGCCAGCACACTCTCCACAATCGCCTTCTCGATAATAGAAGTATCCATAAATGAAAGCCCCAGCCCCTTTTCCGAAATCTCATACTTCATAATGATGTATTCGCCAAGATCTTCATCGGCAGGAACAAATTTAAGATTCAGATAGTGCTTGTTCCCAAGCTGAGATGTGTGGCCCCGCATCCGTGTAACATTGATCTTGCCGTTGCTATTGAGTTCGACCATCATCAACTGCAGCATCCCTGACTCTTGCTCCTGGCCAAAGTGAAGATAACCGCTTTCCTCATCATCTTTCCAGAACCAGGAGCCATACACGGAAGCATCCATGGCCTGCCGGTCAAACCCGGTAAGCGGATTTTTTGAGTCAGGAACACAGGCAGCCATGGAGATGGCCAGCATCAGTAGCAGAAATATCCCGGTTATAAGATTCATGTTTCTCTTCATAGCTCAAATACCGATTAGCGGACCAGCGCCTGCTCAACCTCGTGCCGTTTCTCCTCGCTAAGCAGTTGCGCTATCAATGTCAAAGCGAAATCCATTGCCGTCCCGGGGCCGCGTGAGGTGACAACCCTGCCATCGATCACGACTGCATCCCGACTCATCTCTGTTGTCGGCAACTCCATGCTGTCAAGGACACCGGGATAGCCGGTTGCCGCTTTACCATTGAGCAGGCCGGCATGCGCCAGCACTTTTGGGGCAGCACAGATTGCTGCTATATAGCCGCCGTCTTCAGACATTTTCTTTAACAATGTATGAATGCGCCTGTCTTCATCCAGATGATCCGCCCCGGGCAATCCGCCGGGGAGCACCAGCATGTCGAACTCCTGCTCCATCACATCTTCGAGCTGCGCATCAGGAATCAGGCGTACTCCACGGCTTGCAGTGATTGTCTGATCATCCAGACCTGCAGTAATCACCTCGATTCCAGCCCGACGCATCAAATCAATAATGGTGACCGCTTCAAGCTCCTCGCACCCCTGGGCCAGGGGAATCAAAACCCTTTTCACTTCTGTTTCTCCACATTTTGCTTCACATCTTTTTGCGCCTTCTCATCCTGCTGTTTTTTATCAGCTGAACCGTGAAGAAAGATGGCCATTCCCTTGAGCAGGTTCAATGCTTCACTCAGCGCATAATCCTCTGATATCAGGACTTTTTCTTGTGAGACCTGTTTCTCATCTAATTTCTCGTCCGGCCTCTCTACATCTTCGTCATCTGATTTCGAGTCGTCATCGCTGTCACTATCGCCGCTTTCAGGGCTCTTCTGTTTCTCCTTATCCTTATTCTTATCCTTACCCTGCTCCTGTTTCTTACCCTTACCCGTATCCTGATCCTGCTGTTTGTCATCGCCTGATTGCGGCTCTTCAGCGGCTTCAGTGTCACTCTCTTCGCTCTCTCCTTGCTGCTGCTTTTCACCATCTCCATTTTCAAGGTGGCCGGTGAGATCTTTCTCCTTGATTGAGTGAGCACTGATTTTTTTACTCAGCTCGATTGAGACCTGAGCCAGCTCAATATCCGGCTTGATCCCCTCAGCCTGAATAGAGCGTCCTTGCGGCGTGTAGTAGCGGGCTGTGGTAAGTTTTATCGCGGCGCCATCCATCACCGGCACCACCGTTTGCACCGATCCCTTGCCAAAAGTCTGCTGCCCTATAATGACTGCGCGCCGGTGGTCTTGAAGTGCTCCGGCAACGATCTCTGACGCTGAAGCAGATCCTTCATTCACCAGCACTACGATAGGCGCCCCATCGAGAATGTCATTCGCGGTAGCGCTGTATGTTATCTTTGAATCAGCTGTTCTACCTTCAGTATAGACAATCAGACCATGATCCAGAAAGGCATCGCTGACAGCGACCGCCGCCGTCAACACACCTCCAGGGTTGTTGCGCAAATCCAGGATCAACCCCTGCAGCGACCCTTCCGTCTGCTGCTGTAATTTTTCGACTTTTTCAAGCAGGTTTCTGGCAGTTGCAATTTGAAAGTTGGAGATCCGGATATAGCCGAACTTCTCCTCCAGAAGACGGGATTTCACGCTCACGACATGAATGATATCCCGCACCACCTTGATCTGCAGTGGCTGCTCCTCTCCCTCGCGCAGTATTGTCAACATCAGTTCAGTGCCGGGTTTGCCGCGCATTAACTTGACCGCCTTGCTCAGAGACATCCCCTTCACCGGCTTTTCATCCAGACGAATAATCAGATCACCCGCCTTGACTCCGGCCTTCTGCGCCGGGGTGTCATCCATCGGTGCGATAACCTTGATGAATCCATTCTCTGTTCCCACCTCGATGCCGAGTCCGCCGAACTCTCCATGCGTTGACTCTTTCAGATCAAGATAATCATCACCCATGAGAAAATCCGAATGGGGATCCAGCCCCTCCAGCATGCCGCGAATTGCATGCTCGATCAGCTCTTTATCATCAACAGATTCCACGTAGTTCTGTTTAATACGGCTATAGGCTTCAGCGAAGAGGCGCAGAGTCTCAAGCGGTGTGCGCTGCTTCTCTTTCTCCTCAGTGCTTTTCTCCTCAGCACTTTTATCCTGCTCTCCGCTCTGCTGTTTCTCCCCGGTTTCCCCGCCCTGTTGAGGCTTCTCCGGGGTGAGCTCATCAGGAGTCTCATCCTTCTTGTCCTGATCCTTGAGGTGCTCCTTGATCTGATCCTCTAACTGCTCCTCAATCTCACCTCCCGCAGGCTCCCTGGCCATCGCCATTGAGGAAAACACGAGAAGGAGTGAAAGAAAAAATACTCTATTTTTCATGATAAACAGATCCCGGAATTAACCTACATTTTTACCTTTAGCACGTACGCACCAGCGCACTGGATCGAAGGACTTCACCCCTTTGCGAATCGCAAAATAGAGAGAGGCATGCTGTTGTCCTCCGCTCTCACCTGAGAGCGTAATCACTTCACCGGCGCTGACATGGTCACCAACTGATTTCAGCAGGCTCTGATTGTAACCATACAGACTCATAAAGCCATCGCCATGATCAACAATCATAAGCAACCCATATCCACGCAGCCAGTCAGCAAACACCACCTCTCCCGGGTAGACAGCATGGACCTGTGATCCCGTCTTCGCCTGGATCACCATCCCCGTGTGCTTGACATCACCGACAATCAAATCCCCAAACCGCTGCATCAGCCTCCCCTTGAGCGGCCAGGGAAGCATTCCACGGCTGGATGGGAAAGTGATCCGCTGCTCCTGCACCTCTGTGTGAGGAGCAGTCTCATGACCAGTTTCCACTGCGCCCTCTGCGGGTTGTTCAATGGACCGCTGTGTCAGGCGTTCGGTAAGCAGCCCCAGCTGCAGGGCGTCTTCCTTCGCGATTTTCAGGCGCTCATCCGTTGTCCTGATTTTCTCATTCCAGCGGGTCAGTGCCTGCCGGCGTGAATCTCGCATTTCATGCAGAGAGTGCAGCAGCTGCGACTGCTCTGATTTCAATGCCTGCAGACGCTGCTCTTCGGTACGGATTCTCTGACCGGTTTCAAGCAACTGACGAAAAGTCTGCCGCACATCTCTGATGATATTCGAACGTGCACGAATCAGGTAGTTATAATATATCGCAATACGGCTGACTCTTGAGGGATCATCCAGACTGAGCATTAATCTCAACTGTTGCTGGCGCCCCATCAAAAAACTCGATCGTACCTGCTGATTGAGTAATCTCCGCTGTGTGGCGAGACGATCTTCAATTGGCTGCAGATCCGCCATTAAAACCTTTAGGCGTTTTACCACATTCTCTGTGCTGAGTTCTGTTTTATGCAATTTCGCAGTCAGCGTGCTGACTTTTACCTCAACCTCTGCAAGCTCCCGGCTCTCCCTGTCCCTGGCTTTATGCGCCAACTGCAACTCTGCCGTCAGTTTTCCCACCTCCTTGCTCAAACGCTCTCTTTTCTCGGCATCGCCTTCGGCAAACAGCAGGTATAGGGAAACCGCAATCGCCAGCACCATCGCTGCTGCGAGAAAAACCCCGTATTTACCCCGCATATCAGACAACAGCCTCATCGCCACTCTGATCGATAAGCAGTGACCTGCCGGTCATCTCGGAGGGTTGTTCGAGTCCCATGATGTGCAGCAGGGTTGGCGCCAGATCACTCAGGGCGCCATTCTTCAGAAAGGCTTTTTGCTGCTTGCCAACATAGATCAGGGGAACCGGATTGGTCGTATGCGCGGTAAAAGCCTGGCCCGATTCACGATTCAGCATCTTCTCCGCGTTGCCATGATCTGCAGTGATCAAGGCTTCACCACCAGCACGGAGCAACGTGGAAACAACCCTGCCGATGCATTCATCAACCGCCTCAACCGCCTTGATTGCAGCATCCAGCTTGCCGGTATGGCCAACCATATCGGTATTGGCATAGTTGCAAATGATAACATCAAAGTCTCTGGTTTCGATGGCATCAACAAGTTCATCGGTCAACTCGAAAGCACTCATCTCCGGCTTCAGATCATAGGTCTTGACCCGTGGAGATGGAATCAGGATGCGCTCTTCACCTTCACTGGCCTGATCGGTACCGCCGTTAAAGAAGAAAGTCACATGCGCATATTTTTCTGTTTCGGCAATGCGCAGTTGGCGCATTCCCAGGCCGGAGAGATACTCTCCCAGGCCATTGGGCAGTTTCTCCGGAGGAAAAGCAACGGGCAGGTTAAACGACTGCTTATACTCAGTCAGAGTTACAAAGGCTGATAACTTCGGCTTCGACTCACGTTCAAATTCGTCAAAATCCTGCTCGAAGAAGGGACGTGTAATTTCACGTGCGCGATCCGATCGATAATTCATCGAGATGATGACATCATCATCCTGCATCACCACCGGCTCCCCACTCTCCTGCAAGATCACCGTTGCACGCACGAACTCATCCGTCTCTTCCCGCGCATACGCCATCTCAAGCGCTGTAAATGCATCCGTCGCCGTGAAGGGAGCCCGTCCCAGAGTCATCATGTCATAGGCCTCCTTGACACGATCCCAGCGATTATCACGATCCATGGCATAGAAACGGCCAATGATACCGGCCAGGCTGCCGCCGCCCAGCTCCCTGAAAACACGATTCATCTCTTCAAGCGATTTGTGAGCGCTCTTGGGCTGCGTATCCCGGCCATCCAGAAATGCATGCACATAAACCTTTTGCGCGCCGCGCTCTACAGCTAGTTTGACGACCGCATGGATATGCGTTTCATGGCTATGCACGCCGCCATCGGAGAGCAGTCCGACGATATGCACCGCTGCATCTTTGGAAATCGCCTTATCAACAGCATCTGTGAGCGTGTGGTTGCTATAGAAGGAGCCGGTGCGAATTGCACGGCTGACGCGCGTAAATTCCTGGTAGACGACGCGGCCGGCTCCAATGTTCAGATGCCCGACCTCTGAATTCCCCATCTGTCCGGCAGGCAGCCCCACAGCTGCGCCGGAGGTTTTAATCGTGGTGTGCTGATACTCGCTGCACAAACGATCCATCACGGGAGTATGCGCCAGCGCGATGGCGTTGTCCTCTGCCTCGTCGCTCAGGCCCCAGCCATCAAGAATCAGCAGGACGGCGGGCTTGGGTCTCGTCATTCTCGTCAATCTCTCATCCCGGCGGGAGTGCGCTCCTGGAAAATCGCGTATAGAAATAGTCAGACAGCAAGTTTATCATTATCCTCCCAAATTCAGGAGAGAGATCTCAATGATCAGGCTGCAGAAAAACACCACCCATACTGCTATTTACCGTTCCTTCGCTACATTTCGGAATACCATAATCCTCTAATATAGGGTAGACTGCGTCTCTATAGCTGCTATATACAATAAAAAGAACATTCACTCGATGAATACAATCAGATATTGAATACATCAAATGGAGTCGAAACAAGCATGAATCAGGTTGCCCAAACTGACGCTGGAGTCACCCTCCTCTCTAACGAATCCGACATTGATCGTGCATCCCGCGCACTCAAGGCGATGTCTCATCCGCTACGCCTGAAAATCCTCTGCACCCTGGGGGAGCAGGAGATCAGTGTTCAGGATATTGTTGAAAATGTCGGCACATCGCAAAGTAATATCTCCCAGCATCTGGCAATTCTGCGCGATAAGGATATACTCTCCACCCGAAAAGATGCTAATCGCGTCTATTACAAAATCGGCGATCCGCGTTTGTTGCAACTTATCAGCATGATGCGCGCTGTTTTCTGCACCACCAACTCCTAATCAATTTACAAGAGACTTCATGGAACAACTGATCGAATTTTCGGGTAATCATCTGCTGCTGGTTATCGCCTTTTTCGCCATTCTCGGCATGCTGGCCTTCCAGACGGTATCCGGCGGTGGGAAATTCAACATCCCTCCCCAGTTGGCAACCCAGATGATCAATCGCGATGATGCTGTGGTGGTCGACGTACGCCCCATGGCGGACTTCAGCAAGGGACATATTGTCAACTCGATCAATATCCCGATCAACAGCTTTAAAAACCAGATCAAACAACTCGAAAAACACAAGAGCAAACCGGTAATTGTCAGTTGCCGTTCGGGCAGCCAGAGCCAGACGGCCTGTCGCGACCTGCGTAAATCCGGATTTGAACAGACCTACAACCTCAGAGGCGGCATCATTGCCTGGCAAAGCGCCAACCTGCCCCTCTCCAAAGAGAAATAAAAACCATCATGAGCGACAACAAAGAGACAGAAAACAAAACATCCACTGAAGCAGCACCACAGGAAGCCCAATTCAAGCTGCAGCGCATCTATTGTAAAGACATCTCCTTTGAGACCCCTAACTCGCCATCCATGTTCCTTGGCGAGTGGAAACCACAGATGGATCTGCAGCTCAATACCGAGATGCAAAAGCTGGATGATGACAATTATGAAGTCGTACTAACGGTCACCGTTACCGTGAAAAGCGGTGGCAAAACAGCCTTTCTGGCAGAAGTCCAGCAGGGAGGCATCTTCAATATCATTGGCGTTCCTGAGGAGCAGATGAATCCGGTAATCGGCATTACCTGTCCAAATATTCTGTTCCCCTACGCCCGCGAAGCAGTATCCGATCTTGTCAATCGCGGCAGCTTCCCGCAACTGCTGCTGGCGCCCGTCAATTTTGAGGCCATCTATGCCCAGCAGGCTCAGCAACAGGCAGGCAGTGAAGCAAAACATTAGGGAAGTTCTGATCAAGTCGCTCCGCGCCTCGACAAGAGCATTCCTGCAAGTTTTTTTACGGGGGAAGGGGCTAGGAGCCTGTCCCCCGAACCCGCATCCCATGGATTTATTCAGATGATTCCTAGATCGATTGCTGTCCTGGGAGCCGGCTCCTGGGGGACTGCGCTCGCTATATTACTGGCAAAAAACGGCGTTGAGGTTCATCTGTGGGGGCACGACGAAGAGATTCTTGTGCTTCAGCAGCAGCGTGAAAACCGCCATTTTCTACCCGGGATCCCCTTCCCTGACAAATTGCAGCCGGAACCATCACTGCAAAAGGTCCTCGACGCCAGTGATGAAATCCTGGTTGTAGTTCCCAGCCACGCTTTTCGTGCGGTGCTGAATCAAATCGCTGAAATCTGCACACCGAAGAGCATCTGCTGGGCAACCAAGGGTTTTGATCCACAAAGCCGGAGGCCACTCAGCCTTGTTGCCCGCGACATCTTTCCACAGGCTGAACTTGCAGTGCTCTCCGGCCCGACTTTCGCCATCGAGGTGGCGCAGGGCCTGCCGACGGCAATCACCGTCGCCGCCACCAGCGAACGCTATGCAGAGCGCCTTGCAGCAGCACTGCAAAGCGCCTCCTTCAGAGCCTATACCAGTGATGACCTGATTGGAGTACAGGTTGGCGGAGCGATTAAAAATATCATGGCTATTGCAGCCGGCCTCTCTGATGGACTGGGATTTGGCGCTAACGCCCGCGCCGCCCTGATTACACGAGGCCTGGCTGAAATCACCCGTATCGGCAAGGCGCTGGGAGCGCATACACATACCTTCATGGGGCTTACAGGCCTCGGTGATCTGACACTCACCTGCACTGACGACAAGTCACGAAATCGCCGCATGGGCCTGGCGCTGGCCAAAGGCCTCAAGGTTGAACAGGCGCGAGAAGAGATCGGTCAGGAGGTGGAAGGTGTGCATGCCGCCAAGGAGACCTGGCTGATGGCGCAGGAGCTGGGCGTGGATATGCCAATCACTCACCAGGTCTACCGTATTCTCTACGAAGATCTGGATCCCAAACTGGCTGTCAAAGAGCTGCTGCATCGCCGGCAGAAAGCCGAACCTGAATAATCACTTCTCAAAAAGTCCGCACGTCCGACCGGGCAATTATCAATGCACCAATAGAGTGTCGACATTTTAAAAGACTTTTATCACGAAGCACACGAAGACCACGAAGAAGTAACTGGATACAAAAATGCCTTCGTGCTCTTCGTCTCCTTCGTGGTGAGTATCTCTCTATTTTTAGCCCGTAGGATGGCAACCATCACGGCATCATCTTCATCGGGCGCGCCATCTGGCGGGTATTTTCACGCATCACGCTGACGCTGCCAGCCATGCTGCTGGAACGATACTCGATATTGCTCATACTGGCGCTCATCAACTCCATCTCCTGCTCCATGAGGCCTATGCTGCCGGTAATATTGTGCATAGATCCTGTCACACTGCTCATGGAGTCTGTCAGGGAGCCCATATTTTGTTCAATCTTGTCCATATGCTCCATATGGCCTGTAAAGATTTCCATCTTGTCAGTGATAGAGACCATA
>DAOUQU010000245.1 GCA_030625445.1 Gammaproteobacteria bacterium | reverse complement strand
ATTGAACAGAACTGACAAACCCCGCTTTGCGGGGTTTGATTCATCAGATGGTTTCAGTTGCTTCCGGGTTGTTGAGGTGCAGGGCACTCCGTTTCTTCAGGAGCAGGCATTGGCTGCATGGGAGGTCTGCCATAATATCCCGGAGCGGGGCCTCGATAATCATAGTATCGGTCTCTGTGCCAAGGCTTGTAGTAGCCACTCCTTCTATAGGGTCTATCCCAGTCGCGACGGGATGGCCGGTTATAGGGACTGCCATAACGGCCACCGCGATATGAGTCTCCCCAACCCGGGCCATCTCCCCAATTCGGACCCCAGTCGTCGTCACTGAATGAGAAATCACCGAAAGAGAAGGCAGATACTGTACCTGCACCTGTCAGGGAAAGGCCGACGGCAACGGCCAGGAGAAAAGATTTGACGGTCTTCATCCAAAGAACTCCGTGGAAGTTGTGTGATATGGAATCTTTATTTTTACAGGGTTGCTCAGACAACGCAAGAGAGTGCCGTTTGCTTCCCCCTTAATAAGAGATTATCTCGCTCATTTCAGCCCGGTATATAAAGATCTCCTTCAGCAGGCCATCTTCAATGGACAACATTCACCACTATCAGGGTAACGAGTGCAATCAGCTCGATCAAAGCAACGACTTGCCAGAAGGCGACCGGATTGCGCTCCAGCAGCGGCTGCGTCGATTTTTGCAGCAGCCGCTGATTGGGCTTCGCCAGGTCCGTTATAAACTCCGACAGCAGCGCATAGCGTTTTTCCGGATGCGGCTGCAGCGCCTTCTCCAGGGCAGCATCGATCCACTCAGGGATCATGGGGTTGTGCTCTCTGGCAGAGGTATAGATATAGCGTTTTTTGGCAGCACGTTCGCTGGCGATCTCGCCATACGGAAGCTTTCCCGTCAGCATCTCGTAGGCGATGACACCCAGTGAGAAGATATCCGAGCGGTTCGTGCCCTGCTCTCCCCTGAAATATTCCGGCGCCGAATAGTTGGCGGTGCCGAGTATATGTGAATGCTCGACCGGCGTCTTGATCTCTGCGAGCCCGGCGATGCGCGTCGAACCGAAATCGATAATCTTCAGCGTATTGTTGTTATCGATGAGAATATTATCCGGCTTGAGATCCTGGTGAAACATCTCCATACGGTGCATGGTGCGCAGGCCGCGGGCAATCTGGTCAATGGTCGCACGCATCTGCGCGATGCCCGGATGCGGATTGTCGGCCATCCACTGTTTCAGCGTCTGCCCCTCGATATACTCCACCACGGTATAGAGAAAAGTCCGTTGGCGATCCTCATTACACACCTTGATCAGATGCGGCGAATCGAGGCGCTTGGCAACCCACTCTTCATGCAGGAACAGATCCAGATAATTGGGGTCATCCTCGTAATTGACAGAGGGGGTTTTCAACACCACCTTGCGTGGAGATGATGAGAGTGTATCTTCAGCAAGATAGACCTGGCTGCGGCTTGAAGCGTTCAACTCACGCAGAATCTTGTAGCCATCGATGATGTGGCCGGCGTTGAGGTCCGGCGGAAACGGCAGGCGTGTCAACTTCTCGTAATATTCACTCTTGTCAGCTTCGGCAAGGGAGTCGACCCTGACGACCTGGCAGGTGATATTGTCCGTGCTTTTCGCCAGCTTCGATGCCTCGACGATAGATTCTGCTGCCTGCTGCTGATCCTGCGCATACTGCTCCAGAAGCGAGTGCAACTCACTGTCGGCAACAAAGTCATGCACGCCATCGGTTGTCAGCAGGTAGATATCTCCCGCCTGCGCCGGCGTAGCACGGTAATCGATCTCCAGATTGATATCGATGCCCAGAGCGCGGGCGAGGTACTCCCTGTCATTATTGATCCAGATGCGGTGGTCACGCGTCAACTGCTGCAGTTCACCCTCACGCAGACGGTAGATGCGGCTATCGCCGACATGGAACAGATAGACGGTTTGAGACTTCAGCACCAGTGCGCTGAAGGTGGTGACCATCCCTTTGGCGTGTTCATAGCGCTGCTCACCCTGGGCATAGAGCCAGCGATTGAGCGCCGACATCACCTTGCTGACAGATTTTTTGACCGACCACGAATCCGGCGTGCCGAAGTAGTCATCGAGGAACATGCGTACGCTCAACTGGCTCGCCTCCTTGCCGCCGTCACTGCCGCTCATGCCATCGGCAATGGCAATGGCGATCCCCTTGCTGGCCAGCAGGCCATCTTCAGGGATAAAGGCGCTGTGAAAATCCTCGTTCTGCGGCTTGATGCCGGCATCAGAGCACTGGCCAAGCGTAACGGCGAGCTGACTACCCATTATTTTTCACTTAAAACCTAAAACCTAACACTTAAAACCTCCCTCAACTCACATCAATCATCTGCACTGTGCCATCCGGCAACGTCTCCACCATCTGTCCTTTTGGCTCTTCAAGAAACAGCATGACAAACAAGAGTACCACTCCAGCCGTGGCACCGATCACCAGAAAGAACATCTGTGTCTCGACGAAGGAGTTGACCGTCAGAAAGATTACGCCGCCGACATTACCGTACGCGCCCGCCATGCCGGCAATCTGCCCGGTCATGCGACGCTGGATCAGCGGCACCATGGCATAGACTGCGCCTGATCCCGCCTTGGAGAAGATGCCGCCGAGAATGGTTGCAGCAACAACCATCCACACCGGCCAGCTGGAGTCCACGCGGCTCAACAGCAGAAAACTCAGGGCAATGCCGATAAAGACGATAATCAATGTCCGTCGGCGTCCGATTTTATCACTAAAGAGTCCACCTGCAGGGCGCGCCACCAGGTTGATCACCGGGTAGATGCCGGCAAGCACACCCGCCCAAATCTTGTCGAGGCCAAACATATCGACATAGAAGAGCGCCAGCACCGACACCACCGCCAGCTCTGTACCAAAGGTTACCAGATAAGCCAGATCAAGGATGGCCACCTGCTTGAACTTGTAACGCTGCATCTCCGGCACAGGATTTTTCAAAACATGCGAATTGAGGTGCCAAATTTTCCAGATCTGGATCAGATAGACGACGATCAGGGTCAG
>DAOUQU010000209.1 GCA_030625445.1 Gammaproteobacteria bacterium | reverse complement strand
CGGGCTGTTTTTACTTGCTTTTTTGTGAAAAGGCTTTAAAATTTCCGCTCTTGTGGATTCGCTTGTTGGCGAATTCTACTCCTTGCTTCACTGCATACGGCAGGAGGCATTTTTATCCATAAGGAGCAATCTATGCGTCATTATGAAATCGTGTTTCTGGTCCATCCTGACCAGAGCGAACAAGTTCCCTCGATGATAGAGCGTTATCGCGGCATCATCGAAGGCAAAGAGGGGCAGATCCATCGTCTCGAAGATTGGGGGCGTCGTCAACTTGCCTATCCCATCAACAAGAATCACAAGGCTCACTATGTTCTGATGAACATTGAGTGCGGCAACGAGGCACTTACCGAGCTTGAGAGTTCTTTCCGCTTCAATGATGCTGTGCTGCGTCATCTGACAGTCCGTCGCAATGAAGCTATTACCAGTGACTCAAAACTGGTGAAGAGAGATGAGCGTGAAGCAGAAGCTCCTGCAAAGACGTCAGAGCCTGCTGCCCCGGCAGCCACAAGCGAAAAACAGGAGAAATAAGAGATGTCACGTTATTTCCGTCGTAGAAGATACTGCCGTTTCACCGCCGAAGGCATCACTGAGATCGATTACAAGGATCTTGACATGCTGAAGCAAAATGTCAGTGAAAATGGCAAAATTGTTCCGAGTCGCATCACAGGCACAAAAGCCAGGTATCAGCGTCAGCTGTCAACAGCGATCAAACGCGCCCGTTTTCTGGCGCTGCTGCCTTACACCGATCAACATTGATCCAGGAGGAGCAAGATGCAAATTATATTGTTGGAAAAAGTTGCAAATCTGGGCGACCTTGGTGATAAGGTCAACGTGAAAGCCGGTTATGGGCGTAACTACCTCATTCCAGGTGGTCACGCGTTGCCGGCGACCGGGAGCAATGTTGCTGAATTCGAATCCCGACGCGCAGAACTCGAACTGGCTGCAGCTGACAAGCTCACTGTTTCTGAAGCACGCAAGGCAGCCATTGACGGTGTCACAGTGACTATCTCGCGTAAAGCTGGTGATGAGGGCAAGCTGTTTGGTTCAGTCGGAACCTCCGATATCGCAGAGGCGCTTGTTGCTGCGGGCAATGAAGTCGATCGCTCTGAGATCCGTCTGCCAGAGGGTGCTTTTCGCGCCATCGGTGACTATGAGGTCGGTGTTCATCTGCACACTGATGTCAATGCCACGATCGTGGTGAGTGTGGTTGCCGAAGAGTAACCGCACCGCTAATTCCCGGAGGAATCCCGATTCCTCCGGGAATTTGAAAAAAGGCGTCTATTCAGACGCCTTTTTTTGTGCGCCTTTGGTAAGATACGGACAAGAAAGATAACTTCTCAATAATCCCGTGCGTGATCGCGGTCAGAAGACCGCTCCTACACATCTATGTGGCGCCAGATGTGGGAGTGGTCGTCTGACCACGATAGAAATGCGATAGCATTTACTCACATATACGGGATTATTGAGAAGTTACTCACCCACAATCATTCAACCAAACCGAGATCTCATGGCGCAAGCCTTCCAAAGTACCCAAAATAATTCCGGGCAAGCTTCCGCTTCACTGCGTATTCCACCCCACTCCCTGCAGGCAGAGCAGTCGGTTCTTGGAGGGCTGATGCTGGATAATGCCACCTGGGAGCAGGTGGCGGATCGTGTTGTCAGGGATGATTTTTATCGGCGTGAACACCAGCTGATCTTCAGCGCCATCGCCATACTTGCTGAAGAGAGCAAGCCTTTTGATGTGGTGACCCTGGCTGAAGAGTTGGAGCGCAACAACAAACTGGATGATGCTGGTGGCCTGCTCTATCTGGGGAATCTGGCGAATGATACTCCCAGCGCCGCGAATGTCCGCAGTTATGCCGACATCGTGCGTGAACACTCGGTTATTCGTCAGCTGATTCATGTCGGCACCGAGATCTCCGACAGCGGTTTTCAGCCCGAGGGAAGGGACAGCAATGAATTGCTGGATACCGCTGAGCGCAAGGTATTCGAGATTGCCGAACAGCGTGAGCGCGGCGGAGGCGGTTTTCAGCCGACAAAGTATCTTGTCACCAAGGCAATGGAGCGCATCGAGCAGATGTATAACTCTGACTCGGATCTCACCGGTTTGAGCACCGGTTTCAGCGACTTTGACCGGATGACTTCCGGTTTGCAGCCGGCGGACCTGCTGATTGTTGCAGGGCGTCCCTCGATGGGAAAAACCACTTTCGCCATGAATCTGGCAGAAAATGTTGCGATTAAAAATTCGCTTCCCGTTGCTGTCTTCAGCATGGAGATGCCCGGTGAGGCATTGGCGATGCGTATGCTCGCATCGCTGGGGCGTGTCGATTTGACACGCGTGCGATCCGGCAAGCTGCTGGACGACGAGTGGCCGCGCCTCACATCCGCCGTGAGTCTGCTTGCCGAGGCGCAAATCTTTATCGACGATACGCCTGCGCTCTCTCCGACCGAAATCCGTGCCCGCTCACGCAGGCTCAAGCGTGAAACCGATGGCAAACTTGGCTTGATCGTTCTCGATTACCTGCAGTTGATGCAGTGTCCCGGCTCGACAGAAAACCGTGCAACCGAGATATCCGCCATATCGCGTGGTCTCAAAGCGCTCGCCAAGGAGCTCAATGTGCCGGTGATCGCACTCTCGCAGCTGAACCGGAATCTGGAGCAGCGCCCCAACAAACGTCCTGTGATGTCAGATCTGCGCGAATCGGGAAGTATCGAGCAGGATGCAGACCTGGTCATCTTTATCTACCGCGACGAGGTGTATAACGAGAGCATACCGGAGGAGGAGAAGGGCAAGGCCGAGATCATCATCGGCAAGCATCGCAACGGCCCGATTGGCACCTTCAATCTCACCTTCCTCGGGCAATACACCAAGTTTGAAAACTTTGCGCCCATCAATTATGGCGCTGATAGTTATTAGGTTTTAAGTTTTAAGTTTTAGGTTTTATGTTTTAGGGAAAGTCGTCATTGCGAGGAGCCTCAGCGACACGGCAATCTTCCTGAGATTATAAATTACATCCCTGTAATTTACCCTTCGGGTCGCGCAGGGCGCGTTCAATTTTGCTCCAAGCAAAATTAGTGTTTCGCTGCGCTCTCAATGACACTTCGTACCAGGTAATCCTTGAGTGCATTACATGCTGATCCTTCACAAATACAGAATCTCTTCCTGCGGTCGAAATGACATGACCTGGTTTCACTCGCAATGACCGGACCGGTAGCACGTATCAACCTCGACGCCCTGCGTCATAATCTCTCCCGTGTTCGCGAACTTGCCATCGGCTGCCCCGTTGTTGTTGCCATCAAGGCCAATGCCTATGGACATGGGCTGATCGAATCCGCACAGGCGCTCGTCGATGCGGACGCCTATGGTGTTGCCAGGGTGGAGGAGGGGCTGCGATTGCGCAGGGAGGGCATCAGCAAAACGATCATTATTCTGGAGGGCTTCTCCAGCCAGGCCGAACTCAGGCTGTGCCAGGGC
>DAOUQU010000423.1 GCA_030625445.1 Gammaproteobacteria bacterium | reverse complement strand
CGATATCCAGCGACTGTTGGGAAAGGTGAATAGAAGCTGCCAGTGATGAGAGTTCCGAGAACAGCTGTAGACCGTAGTCACTGCATTGATTGAGTTCATTCGCGTCGGACGGTTGATGCTGCTCTGCAGCGTACAACCGCAGGATATCATGCAACTGTTCGACCGCCTTGATAATCAGATCCGGTGTTGTTCCTTGCGTGTCATCCTGCGACTCGTCCTGCCATTGCTCAGCAACACCCTCAGCAAGGGTGAAAAATTCCTCCATCATGGCACCAAGATCGGTCGGGTCAATATATTGCGTGGGTGAATGCATGTTTCCTCAGGTAAAATGAACAAATGGACATCATCTATGATCTTCACAGCCATTCTACAGCTTCAGATGGCACACTGACACCTACGCAGTTGATTCAACGCGCACATGAGGCCGGTGTGAGTGTGCTGGCGCTGACTGACCATGACTCAACCGAAGGGATTGCCGAGGCGCAGCAGGCTGCCTCAAGCTGCGACATGCAACTGGTTCCCGGAGCCGAGATCTCCGTGACCTGGAAGGGGGCAACCATCCATATTGTAGCTCTCGGAATCGATCCGCATGATGTAATGCTGCAGCAGGGGCTGAAAAAACTGGTGAAGTTTCGCCAGTGGCGTGCTGAAGAGATTGGACGCAAACTTGAGCTGAAGGGCATCGGCGGTGCCTATGAAGCAGCCAGGTCATTGTCGAATGGAACCCTGATCAGCCGTACACATTTCGCACGCTTCCTGGTCGAGCAGGGGAAGGCAAAGGATATGCGGGCTCTGTTTCGACACTATCTTGTCAAAGGTAAACCCGGTTATGTGCATGGTGAATGGGCCTCGCTCGATGAAGCTGTCGGCTGGATTCGCGACGCCGGTGGGCAGGCAGTGATAGCACATCCAGCCCGCTATCGTATGACACGTACAAAATTGAGGAAGCTGATTCGCGATTTCAGGGAGGCTGGTGGAGCAGCGCTGGAAGTGGTCTCGGGCAGCCACAGTATGGATGAATCCTTCACCATGGCGGCACATGCAAAGGATTATGAACTGCTTTCATCGGCAGGGTCTGATTTTCACTCTCCTGAACAGTCATGGACCGAGTTGGGCAGACTACCGCCGCTGCCGCATGGCTGTGTTCCGGTGTGGCGGGATTGGGAACTGCAGTAGTTTGCTTCTGCAATTCGCGGTCAGAAGACCGCTCCTACAGCAGTCGCGCCATTATTTTTAACCACGGAACACACGGACGACACGGAATTATTTCTTCTATTACACTGGTTCCCACGGTCCTCCGTGGTAACCCATACAGTGGTAGATTCAAAGTCAGATCTGCATTCCCACGCAGGAGCGTGGGAACGAGGAGAGACGGACAACACGGAGCTATTTTTGTCTTTTTCCGTGTATTCAGTGTGTTCCGTGGTTTGGTCTTTTTACGCCATCCCCAGGATGTGGTAACCGGAGTCGACGTAGAGGATGTCGCCGGTGATTCCGGATGCGAGATCCGAGCAGAGGAAGGCTGCTGCATTGCCAACTTCCTGAATGGAGACATTG
>DAOUQU010000155.1 GCA_030625445.1 Gammaproteobacteria bacterium | reverse complement strand
GAAGCTGGATGATTCCATTGCACAGGAAGGACAGCCCCCCACACGAAGAGGGGGGAGCAAAATCGACCCTTGCGGCTGTGGTCCGGGGCTGGGTCCTGACTTAGGTCCTGACTTAGGTCCTGACTTAGGTCCTGACTTAGGTCCTGACTTAGATCCTGACTTAGATCCTGACTTTGGCCCTGACTTAGGCCTTAGGCTTGAACCTGAGTGCGAGTTTGCTTTGTCTTCGAAGAAATTGCGCGTGCCAGACTGGAATTCATCGGCAACCTCGGCGGGACCCGGCACGGCGATAGTCGGCGCTCTCATGCCGCCCGGCATTTCGCCCATGTCATACGGCGCATTGATCGAATCATCCCACATGTCATCAAAGAAGTCCCTCATCTTGTTATCATCGTCAAAATCGTCGAACCTGTCGAACATCTTGTCGCTGAATCTGTTGTCCCCGAAAAATGGGAAATCAGAATTTCTACCACCACCCCAGGGCATGCTTCTGCTGCTAAAGCCACGGCCGCCTCCGGGCATGTCTCTGGTGCCCATGCCTCTACCCCAGGGGCTGCTGCCTCCTCTGCTCCTGCCCTGGTCATAGCGGCGCCTATCCGGAGCACTTCCATAGCGTCCGGGAGGAGGGCCGCCTCGAGAAGCGCCTCTTGGAGGAGGTCCGCCGCGATACCCACCCCTTGGAGGAGGTCCTCCACGATACCCACCTCCTGGAGGAGGCCCCGCAGGCCGCTGACCGGCGCCAGCTGTGCCGGGAGGAGGCCCGGAAGGTCGTTGGGGCGCCGCTGCTTGAGGAGCCGATCGTGGTGGCGCAAATCTAGGCGCAGCTGCCTGGGGCTGTGAAGCCGGAGGGCCCCGTCGGGTAGGCGCAAATTTCGGCGCTGGAGCCTGCGATGGCACCGCTGTCCGGGGCTGTGAAGCCGGAGGAGTCTGCGTGGTTCGCGGCATGGGCGCAAATTGTGGCGCCGGAGCAGGCTGTCCGGCAGTTTGCTGTGGCAATGGCGGATAACGATAATCCTGCTCGGCATTGACAACATCGACAGTAGCCGTCATTAGCAGTGCCGCTGAGATTGCAGCCGCCAAACGATAATTGTTCTTTGGTTTCATCATTTTACTCTCCTTCACTATATCACTCTATTTCGTATCAGCATTGAATCACCACCACCTGCTGCCCCTACCCCTGTCACTGCTCCAGGGCGTGCTCCAGCTGCTGCCTCTGCCTCTGCGATCCCACGGGCCGCTGTCCCTGCCGCCAAAAGGCATACTCCAGCTGTTGCTGCTGCCTCTGCGATCCCACGGGCCGCTGTCCCTGCCGCCAAAAGGCATACTCCAGCTGTTGCTGCTGCCTCTGCGATTCCACGGGCCGCTGTCCCTGCCGCCAAAAGGCATGCTCCAGTTGTTGTCCCAGTCACTGCCCCGCCTGCTATATCGACGATCATATCGATCAGAATCGCGATTATAGTCACCGTGCCGTGGACCACTGCGATAGTCACCGCGCCGCGGCGGTCCTGCAGGGCGTTGTCCGGGGCCGACTGTGCGGGGTGCTGCTTCAGCGGCAGGTGCTGCTGGAGCAGGTGCAAGTGCCTGGATTGGCGCAGCCTCCCGGGGCGGTGGAACCGGAGTAGACTCTCCTGCAGTTTTTTCCGGCATCGGCTGGTAACGGTACTGTCCCTCTGCGTTAACGACATCAACAGCAGCGCTCATCAGCAGTGCTACCGGAATTGCAGTCGCCAAACGGTAATTGCTCTTAAATTTCATCATTCCACTCTCCTTTAATATACAAGGTATTGTCGTATCAGCATTGAATCACTATTATCCTAGTATTACCAGAGTTTATTAGGATATATTTGACTTCTGGCCAAAAAAAGACAAATCCTCCTGATTTATACTTGTCGCGTCACTGCATCCCACCACTGAAGTTCCTCTCCACTGCTCCAGGAGGAGGCAAATCAGATTAAACCATTTGCAAATTGCGGATTATCACTCTAGGATTACCCTTATGGAGAAGAGAAACATCAAAACAAGAGAGATTTTTTTCGATAAATCTCACCCGGATGCGCACCAGGCCAATACGGCTGCAGAGCGCCTTGCTGATGTGGAGGGGATTCTTGATCTCAGCGCCATCTCTGCAAATCACCTGCGCATCACCTATCACCTGCTTGAGATCGACCTGGAGCAAATCGAAGAGGGCCTGATAGAAGCCGGATTTTTTCTCAAGAACAACCTCATCAACAAGATCCGGGATGCACTCTTTTTCTACACGGAAGAGACCGAGCGCGCCAATCAGGGCTGCACCAAAGGAAACAGCAACTGCACCAGAAAAGTTTTTATTGCACGCTATAATCAGATCAATCACGGCTGCCGTGATGTACGCCCCGATCACTGGCGGCGCTATCTGTAGGCCTCCCCTTGCCCCTGGATCAGAATAAAATTGCCGGACTGCGCAAAGAGATCATCTTCAGCGACTCACTCAAAGGGCAACATTTAAACTTCCACACCACCTGGGGACTCTTTTCTCCCCGCGCCATCGACCAGGGCACACGCATGCTGCTGGAGTATCTCGATGTCAGGAGTGATGACACGGCAATTGATCTCGGCTGCGGTTACGGCCCCCTGGGGCTGACGATCGCCAGGCTGGCGCCGCAGGGAGAGTGTCTGCTGGTCGACAAGGACTTTGTTGCCGTCGAGTATGCACAAAAAAACGCCGCCCTGAACAACATCAGCAACATCTCGGTACAACTCAGTGACGGGCTCAAACACATTGGCAAGCAGTCATTTACGCTGGCGGTCACCAACCTGCCGGCCAAAACCAGCAACGAACACTACTATCTCTTCTTCCAGGATATCTATGAGCACCTCGAGCCGGGCGGACGCTTCTACGTGGTGGTAATTTCCGGGTTGCGCAATTTCATCAAACGCGCCTTTACCGAGGTCTTCGGCAATCACAAAAAACTCAAGCAGGGCAAGAGTTACACCGTGGCAATGGCAGTCAAAGAGTAAATTACTTTTTCAGGAAACCGCATGACATCCCCTCTCTCCCTCTGCAACCCGCGTGCTCTTCTGCGGAGGCGGAGAGTTGGGCAAAGAGGTGGTCATCGAACTGCAGCGTCTTGGCGTCGAGATGATCGTCGTTGACCGCTATGCCGATGCGATTGAGATCGATATGTGAGTACTCTGCCTCTCTCCCCAGCCCTCTCCCAGTAGGAGAGGGAGTAAGAGCGGCCAATCAATCAGGAGTCGGCAACCCGCTGAGCTTCTGCAAAATCGAGGGTTCCCTCGTAAATCGCCCTGCCTGTAATGGCGCTGTCGATACCGCTGTCAGCGACTTTCAGCAGGCGGTGGATATCATCCATATTGGTGATGCCACCTGAGGCAACTACGGGAATCGAGATCGACCTGGCCAGCGCCGCCGTTGCTTCTACATTGACGCCCTGCATCATACCGTCGCGGCTGATATCGGTGTAGACAATGGCGCTGACACCGGAATCTTCAAAACGCTTTGCAAGATCAACCGCTTTAACATCGGAGACCTCCGCCCAGCCCTCAACAGCTACCATGCCATCTTTGGCATCGATGCCGACAATAATATTGCCGGGATACTCCTTGCACACCATGTCGACAAATTCCGGTTCACGCACTGCTTTTGTGCCAATGATACAGAACTCGACACCAGCCACAAGATAGGCTTCGACGGTCTCGGCGTCACGGATGCCGCCGCCAACCTGGAGCGGCAAACCGGGAAATGCCTGTGCAATGGCGCGCACCACGCCACCATTGACCGGTTCACCCTCGAATGCACCGTTGAGATCAACCAGATGCAGGCGGCGCGCACCGGCGTCAACCCAGCGTTTTGCCATCGAGACCGGATCGTCCGAGAACACCGTATCGTCGTCCATGCGCCCTTGGCGCAGACGCACACATTTACCATCCTTGAGATCAATCGCAGGAATTATCAGCATAATCAGAGTTTCCAGTTAACAAAGTTTTTCAACAGCTGCAGACCATCATCAGCGCTTTTTTCAGGATGGAACTGCACCGCAAAAAGGTTATCCCTGGCAATCGCACAGGTGAAGCGCTCGCCATACTCCGTGGTTGCAGCAATCAGATCGCTCTCTTCAGGAACTACAAAATAGCTATGCACGAAATAGAAGCGGCTGCGATCGGCAATACCTTGCCACAGCGGGTGATCGATGGTTTGCTCAACCTGACTCCAGCCCATGTGCGGAATTTTCAATGGCAGTCCATTTTCACCCATGAAGCCACCGCTGAAGCGCTGCACCTTGCCGGGCATCATTCCCAGCAAATCAGTACCGCCGTTCTCCTCGCTGTGATCCATCAACACCTGAAGCCCCATGCAGATCCCCAGGAAAGGCTTGCTTGTCGCAGCTTCACGTACAGCACGCTCCACATGATGGTCGCTGATGGCCGCCATGCAGTCACGCGCCGCCCCTTGACCGGGGAAGACCACGCGGTCGGCGTCATGAATCACACGGGCATCGTCGCTGACGACGACTTCTGCATCCGCGGCGACATGCTCAACAGCCTTGGAGACCGAACGCAGGTTTCCGAGGCTGTAATCGACAATAACAATCTTTTCCATAGAATAGCGAGACCTGACCTCAGACTAACAAGGCATGAAAGTAACCATTATCTCTCGCCAAGGCGCAAAGACCGCAAAGGTTTT
>DAOUQU010000379.1 GCA_030625445.1 Gammaproteobacteria bacterium | reverse complement strand
TCCCTTGAAACAAAATGCAGACCCGTGGGTCTTTATCCTTTAATATCTCCACTATTCGACTTATGGGCTGAAAGAGTATGCAAAAAAAAGGTTATTCACTGTTTGCGGCGTTGTCAATGATGCTGCTGTTGCCGATGTCTGCAAGTGCACAGCAGGTGCATGAGTTCATGCTGGACAATGGCATGAAACTACTGGTCAAGGAGGATCATCGTGCTCCCATTGCCGTCTCGCAGATCTGGTACAAGGTTGGCTCCAGTTATGAGCCTGAAGGGATCACCGGAATCTCGCATGTGCTTGAACATATGATGTTCAAAGGGACAAAAAAACATGGACCAAACCAGTTCTCCCATATCATCTCTGAAAACGGCGGTCGTGAGAATGCATTCACCGGCCCGGACTATACCGCCTATTTCCAGACCATCTCATCCGACCGGCTGGATGTGGCTTTTGAACTGGAAGCGGATCGCATGCGAAACTTGCTGCTCGATCCGAAGGAGTTCAAGAAAGAGGTCCAGGTGGTGATCGAGGAGCGCCGCATGCGTACCGATGACAAGCCAACATCGCTGACATACGAACAATTCCAGGCAGTTGCTTATCGTGTGCTTCCCTATCGTCATCCCATCATCGGCTGGCGCTCGGATCTTGAAAACCTGGCTATCGAGGATCTGCAGGAGTGGTACTCACGCTGGTATGCCCCCAACAATGCCACTCTGGTCGTCGTTGGCGATGTCGATCCGCAAAAGATCAAGACAATGGTCGATGCCACCTTTGGAAAAATTCCCAGGCAGCCGCTGCGTCCGGTCAAACCCTCTGTCGAGCCGGCGCAGCAGGGCGTGGTGCGCCTGCAAGTCAAGGCGCCTGCGCGACAGCCCTATCTGTTGATGGGCTACAAGACCCCGACGATTGCAACGGCGGAGAAAGAGAAGCAGTGGGAACCCTATGCTCTGGAGATCCTTGCGGCGATTCTTGATGGCGGCGAGAGCGCCAGGTTCAGCCGTGAACTGGTGCGTGGTTCGCGTGTCGCAGCAACCGCCGGACTCGGCTATAACATGCATGCGCGCCTCTCCACCATGATGATTTTTGAAGGGATTCCGGGCGAGGGCAAGGAGATCACGGCGCTTGAAGATGCGCTTCTCTCCGAGGTCGAGAAATTGAAAAATGAACTGGTCGACGAGTCAGAGTTGAAACGTGTGATCACCCAGACTGTCGCATCGAAGGTCTATGAGCGGGATTCAGTCTTCTACCAGGCAATGCAGCTGGGGACGCTGGAGACAGTTGGTCTTGACTGGCGTATGAGTGACACTGAAATCGAAAAACTCAAAGCAGTAACCCCGCAGCAGATCCAGAGTGTTGCAAAACGCTATTTAGTCGCCGATAGCAGGACGGTGGCGATGCTTGATCCGCAGCCAATGGATGAGGAGCAGACGCTTAAACAGCAGCGTGCCCAACAGATGGGAGGAGCTGCTCATGCTCACTAGGATTATTGAGTCGCCAGCATCTTTACAAATGAGTGAAATTTCAAAAGTGACTCTCGCCAAGACGCAAAGACCGCAAAGGTTTTTCTTGGCGAGCTTGGCCTACATGGATGTAGGTCAGGGGCGTGAGCAGGGACGCGGAAGCTTTGCGCCTTGGCGAGAGAAAATGTTTCTTTCATGCCCAGACAGTCAGAAGCCTGGTCTCACCAGGATTCTGCTAACACGACTCATATTACTGATGTCAACGACTACAGTGTTTGCCGCTCCTCTGATCAAGAGCTGGAATACCAGCAATGGCGCAAAGGTGATGTTTGTCGAAGCTCCCTCGATTCCCATGCTCGATGTGCGCCTGGTTTTTGACGCCGGCAGTGCGCGTGACAATGGCAAGCCGGGA
>DAOUQU010000035.1 GCA_030625445.1 Gammaproteobacteria bacterium | reverse complement strand
AAAGTTGCGGGAGATGCCGTCGATGCGCTGCACCTCGCCGTCGGCTGAGCCACTGTTTGAGCGTTGCAGGGCTTCGCTGGCGGGTAGTTCGAGGATGCTGATATCGATTCCGAGCCGATGGTAGGCTTTTTTCAGTATCCTAGCGGAAATCGTGGTGTCAGGAGAGTTGGCGACGGTCGTCAATTCAAGCTGCTGCTCCGCCATGAGCGGTGCACACAGCATCAGCAACAGGAGGCCGGCGCAGTTGTGTCTGAGTCTCTGTTTCATCATTTCAGAATAACAATCTTCCGCAGAATTTGTCGATTATCTTCCTCTCCCTCCGGTAGAGGATTGGGGTGAGGGCATTTTTTGGATTGTACAGGGGCTTCGTCAAAGTTGGGAGTATCAGCTATTTCCAGTATCATTAGCGATTCTGTCACTGAAACCCACAATCTCTCATGGATAAACTCCTGATTACCGGCGGCAACAGCCTCTCTGGCGATGTGCGTATCTCCGGCGCCAAGAATGCGGCATTACCTATTCTTGCGGCCACTCTGCTGGCTGAAGAGCCTGTCACTGTCGGCAATGTTCCGCATCTGCAGGATGTGACCACTACCATTGCACTGCTGGGCCATATGGGTGCGCAGATCACGGTTGATGACCACATGCAGGTCGAGGTGGATGCCAGCAATATCACGAGTTATGAGGCGCCCTATGACCTGGTAAGAACCATGCGCGCCTCGATTTTGGTGCTGGGCCCTACATTGGCCCGCTTTGGCGAGGCGATCGTCTCCATGCCCGGTGGCTGCGCCATCGGCGCACGCCCGGTCAACCTGCATATCGAAGGATTGCGCGCCATGGGTGCTAATATCGAGGTTGAGAACGGTTTTATCCATGCTACGGCAAAGCGTCTCAAGGGAGTGCAGCTGATGCTTGATATGGTGACTGTTACTGGCACTGAAAACCTGATGATGGCGGCAACTCTGGCTGATGGCGAGACCATTATCGAGAATGCCGCGCGCGAACCTGAGGTTGCCGACCTCGCCGGTTTCTTGAATGCCATGGGCGCGAAAATTTCAGGCGCCGGAACCGATATGATTGTTATCGAAGGCGTGGAGAGACTGCATGGCGCGACCTATAATGTCATGCCTGATCGCATCGAGACAGGCACTTTTCTGGTTGCCGCAGCAGTGACGCGCGGCAGGATTCGTGCACGAGATACGGATCCGTCATCGTTGGATGCTGTACTCCACAAGCTGACTGAAGCAGGAGCCGTCATCAAGATAGGCGATGACTGGATCGAGTTGGATATGCAGGGAAAGCGCCCGCAGGCAGTCGATATCCATACCGACCCCTATCCGGCATTTCCAACCGATATGCAGGCACAGTTTTGTACGCTCAATGCGGTTGCAGAGGGCGTGGGGGTGGTGACTGAAACAGTCTTTGAGAATCGTTTCATGCATATTCCCGAGCTGCAGCGCATGGGAGCGGATATTCGCCTCGAGGGCAATACCGCGATCTGCACTGGTCTGGAGGAGCTCAAGGGAGCTCCGGTGATGGCGACGGATCTGCGCGCTTCGGCGAGCCTGGTGATCGCCGGACTGGTGGCTGATCGTGATACCCTGGTCGATCGCATCTATCATGTTGACCGGGGATACCAGAATATCGAAGAGAAACTCTCCGGTCTTGGCGCACGCATACGCCGGGTCGAGGGGCGTTGATCATGCGTGAAATGCCGCTGACGATCGCCCTCTCCAAGGGGCGCATCTACAAGGATACGCTGCCGCTGCTGGCGCATGCCGGCATCGAGCCGGTGGATGATCCCGTGACCAGCCGCAAGTTGATTCTGGACACCAATCATGAACATATCAAGCTGGTGGTGATACGCGCCACGGATGTTCCCACCTATGTGCAGTGGGGCGCCGCAGATGTGGGCGTTGCCGGCAAGGATGTGCTCATGGAGCATGGCAGTGAAGGCCTCTACGAGCCACTGGATCTGAAGATTGCGCGCTGCCGCATGATGGTGGCCGGCAAGCCGGATGCAAGCTATGACGGCGATCGAGTGCGCATCGCCTCCAAGTATGTGCATACGACGGAGCGGTTTTTTGCACAGCGTGGACAACAGGTCGAAATCATCAAGCTCTACGGCGCCATGGAGCTGGCGCCGCTGGCAGGGCTTGCCGATGTGATCGTTGATCTGGTGGAATCCGGCAATACCCTCAAAGCCAATGGTCTGGTTCCACTGGAGCATATTGCCGATATCAGTTCGCGCCTGATTGTCAACAAGGCGTCCTGGAAAATGAAGCACGCTACTATCAAAAACTTGCTGGATCAACTGAGTGAAGCAGTGGGAGAGAACAATGGCTGAGATTCTCCGCCTGGATTCAGAAACTGCGGATTTTCAGGAGCAGCTGGAGGCCCTGCTGGCCTGGGAGTCCGTCTCCAACGGCGACGTCAACGACACTGTCAACGACATCATTGCCGGGGTTAGAGCGAGTGGCGACCAGGCGCTGATCGATTTTACCGGCCGTTTCGATGGCTGGAGTCCTGCATCGGCGCAGCAGTTGGAAATCCCTGTTGATCGCCTGCAGAAGGCATGGAATGCGATCAACGATGAGCAGCGCACGGCGCTGCAGACAGCGGCCGATCGCATCACTAGCTACGCAGAGCATCAGAAACAGCAGGATTGGAGCTATGAAGAGGCTGATGGCACCTTGCTGGGACAACAGATCACCGCGCTGGACAGGGTAGGGCTCTATGTTCCGGGCGGCAAAGCGGCCTATCCCTCGTCGGTGCTGATGAATGCAATCCCCGCCAGGGTCGCCGGTGTACCGGAGTTGATCATGGTGGTTCCGACTCCACAGGGCGAGCTCAACGAACTGGTGCTGGCAGCGGCGCATATCGCCAGTGTCGACCGGGTGTTTGCGATTGGCGGCGCCCAGGCAGTCGCTGCGTTGGCGTACGGAACCAAAAGCGTTCCGGCGGTAGACAAGATTGTCGGGCCGGGGAATATCTATGTCGCAACCGCCAAACGCACGGTGTTCGGCCAGGTTGGCATCGATATGGTGGCGGGTCCATCTGAGATCCTGGTCATTTGTGACGGCGAGACCGATCCGGACTGGATCGCCATGGATCTCTTCTCCCAGGCGGAGCATGATGAAGACGCCCAGTCGATCCTGCTGACACAGGATGCCGCTTTTGTCGACAGGGTGGCCGACAGTATCGACAAACTGCTGCCGCAAATGGAGCGCAGGGAGATCATATCTATCGCATTGCGTGAGCGAGGCGCATTGATTCATGTAAAAGATCTCGATGAAGCGGTTAAGGTGGCGAATTTCATTGCTCCTGAACACCTGGAACTCTCTGTCGAAGATCCGCAAACCATGGCAAAAGAGATCCGCCATGCCGGAGCCATCTTCATGGGGCGTTACACTTCTGAACCGCTTGGCGACTATTGCGCCGGGCCGAATCATGTACTGCCGACATCCCGCACGGCGCGTTTTTCGTCGCCGCTGGGCGTCTATGACTTTCAGAAACGCTCCAGTCTGATCATGGCGTCGCCGCAGGGCGCCGACAGGCTCGGGCGGACTGCATCCATACTGGCGCGTGGCGAGGGATTGACCGCGCACGCCCGCTCGGCTGAATATCGTCTTCAAGATGAGTAATGCATGAGCCTGATCGAGCAGTGGATTCGCCCCGAAGTTCGCGCCATCAAGGCCTATCATGTTGCCGACGCAAGCGGATTGATTAAACTGGATGCCATGGAAAATCCACACGCCTGGCCTGATGATCTGCGTGAACAATGGGCGCGGCTGATTCGGGATACTGATGTCAACCGTTATCCCGATCCGCATGCCCGGCAGCTGACGCAGCAGCTGCGTAGTGCGATGCAGATTCCAGCAAGTGCTGGCGTGCTGCTGGGCAATGGCTCGGATGAGATTATCCAGATGCTGGCATTGGCGCTGGGCGGAGAGGGGCGCACCCTGCTGTCGGTCGAGCCCGGTTTTGTCATGTACCGCATGATCGCGGCCTTTTCCGGTCTCGACTATGTTGGTGTTGAACTCAATGCCGATGATTTTTCACTGGATATGGAAGCCCTGCTCGAGGCGATCGACGAGCACCAG
The DNA here is from genome assembly GCA_030625445.1 of Gammaproteobacteria bacterium. Classification (GTDB taxonomy): domain Bacteria; phylum Pseudomonadota; class Gammaproteobacteria; order Chromatiales; family Chromatiaceae; genus Sva-25. The sequence goes on along the minus strand of DAOUQU010000035.1, from coordinate 6,102 downwards.
CCGGCGTTGCTGTTTCTAGCTTATCCCAATAATCCGACCGGCAATCTGTTCGCCGTCTCTGATGTGGAGCGCATCATTGCAGCGTCGCCCGGACTGGTAATTATCGACGAGGCCTACGCGCCTTTCACCGATGCCAGCTTTATGCCGCGCATTGGCGAATTCGACAACATGGTGGTGATGCGCACCCTTTCAAAAATGGGACTCGCCGGTTTGCGCCTGGGGTTGCTTGCCGGGGGCGAAGAGTGGATCAGCGAGATCGACAAGACGCGACTCCCCTATAACATCAACGTCCTGACGCAGTTGAGTGCCACTTTAGCGTTGAGCCATATCGCCGTGTTTGACCGGCAGACATTGAAGATTCGCGAAGCCCGCTTGCAACTTTTTAGAGAGCTGCAGGAGATGCCGGGTATCACGCCTTTTCAGAGTGAAGCCAACTTTATTCTTGTGCGTACGGCGGAAGGAGAGGCGTCTGCATTGTTTGAAGGGCTGAAACATCAGGGTATCCTCATCAAAATTTTGCATGGCAGCCACCCCTTGCTGAAAAATTGCCTGCGCATCACCGTCGGAACCGAAGCCGAGAACCGAGCCTTTGTCGAAGCACTGAAGATGCTGTTACCCGGCACGTCATTTCAACCTAAAATCTAAAACCAAAAACCAATTTTCACCCCTTTTTATTGAATGATAATTGTCAATTCAGCTAGAATGCATAAAGCTCATAAAAACAAGAGTTGATTCAACCAAGGGGAACAGCGCTGTGTCATAAAATCTGGAGCTCAGCGCAACAGCCTCACCAAGCAAAAGGAGATCAGAAAATGCTCGAAATAAAACATAGAATAACAGGTGAAACGCTCACAGAAATCGACAGTGACACATTGGTGCATGCTGATTTGCGTGAGATGACGCTGGAAGAGGCAGATCTAAGCAATATGGATCTCAGCGGAGCTCGCCTTAATGGCGCCTATATGATCAATGCTGATCTCAGTGGTTCCAACCTCCAGGGGGCGGTATTGAGTGGTGCGAATCTTGAAGGTGTGGATCTGGAAGGGGCGAACCTGAGGAAGACGATTATTGGTGGAACGACAAGATCCAATGCCGCTACTCTGGAAGGGGCTAATCTTACCGGGGCTGATCTCAGAGCAGCCGATCTGCGCTATGCGATATTGAGCCACGCCAATTTCTCAGGTGCGCAGTTGTCGAGGGCTGATTTGACCAAGGCGGATATGCACAACAGTAATTTCTCGGGCGCTACAGCACATAACACGCTGTTTATTGATGCGAATATGAGAGAGATCGATATGAGCGGTGCGGATTTACGCGATTGTCATCTCAATGGAGCCATCCTCATCAAGGCGAATCTGCGCGAAATGACTATGGAGAGTAATGAGGATGATGGTTTTTGCACCATCAAACGGGTCAACCTCGAGGGGGCTGATATGACGGACGCGCAGATGCGTAATATTTTTGCGTCGGATTGCATCATGCGCCGCGTGAATTTCACCGGAGCTAATCTCTCTAATGCCGTGCTGGGCGGCACGATCATGCGCAATGCCAACGTCACCAATGCCAATTTTGAAGGTGTGGAACTGGCGACAGTCACTATGGCATTCTCCAACTTTTCCAAAGCGCTGAATGCAAAAATCCCGAATTATAAAAAAGATCTTCGTTAGCCATCACTGCCTGCAAGCTCAGAATCAACCTGCGTATTCTGGTCTCATAGTAATATCCTGATAAAACAGGCAAGTAGGGTTAGGAATTTGACTTTTCTGAAGCTATTTTGATTCTGATCATCTCTTAAAGGAATTTCAGCCACGCTGAGATACTCAGGTAGTATACTTTTCATAGAATGCGTTTAATGAGGGGTGGATCGAACAGCTCCTCCCGTCAAATGGAGACTCAAAGATGCTGGAAATAAAAAACAGGGCAAATGGTGAAATTCTTGCTGCTCTTGATACCGATACACTGGCGCATATGGATTTGCAGGAGATGTCTCTGTCAGGAGCAGATTTGAAAGGCATGGATCTTAGTGGGGCGCGTCTTGATCACACCGACCTCTCCGACGCTGATCTCAGTGGCGCCAATCTCCAGGGAGCCATATTGTGGAGAGCGCACTTTGAAGGAGCCAATCTTAGCGGGGCAAATCTGAGTAAGGCTCGAATTGGTTGCAACAGGCAGTCCAATGCCGCAACTCTGGAGGGCGCCAATCTCTCCGGTGCAGACCTGAGTTCCGCAGATCTGCGTTATGCGATTGTCAGTCACGCCAATCTCTCCGGTGCGATCCTGACGCGTGCAGATCTCTGCAATGCAGATCTGCATAACAGCAATCTCTCGGGTGCAAAAGCGCACAATGCGCTGTTGATTGATGCAAACCTCAGAGAGGTGGATCTCAGCAATGCGGATTTTCGCGACTGTCATCTCAACGGCGCCATCCTGGTCAAGGCGAATCTGAGCGGTATGATCCTGGAGAGTGATCACAAAGATGACTTTAGTGCGATGAATCTCGCGAACCTCGATGGAGCCAACATGACAGGTGTGCACATGCACAACATCTCGGCCACAGATTGCATTATGCGGCGCGTGAATCTTACCGATGCGGATCTCTCCAATGCAGTGCTGAGCGGCACAATCATGCGCAATGCCAACGTCACCAATGCCAATTTTGACGGTGTGGAGCTGGCAACGGTCACCATGGATTTTTCCAACTTCTCCCAGGCGCTGAATGCCGAGATACCGGATTACAAGATGAATCTGCGCTAACCCGAGGGTGGAATATAGACAGCGCGGTAATCTTGTGAGATCAGCAATATACTATGAATAACGGAGTGTTTCGTCTAATATAACTTGTAAGTAGTATGGTTTTGTGGACCATGGGAGTCTGAAGATGCCAACAGAGCGCCCGACCAGCGTGCATACGCGACGACCCGCGATGCACCATCCGGCGACCCCGCCCGAGGAACTCCCTTCACTCGGCCTTGCCGGCAATCTTGCACGCACTTTTATCACCTCGCCACTCTCACCAATGCTGTTGATGGCAAGTCTCTTCATCGGTTTGATGGGACTGATTTTTACACCACGCCAGGAAGACCCCGAAATCTCCGTGCCGATGGTGGATATCTTTATCAGCTATCCGGGCTCCTCAGCCGAACAGGTCGCCAGCCTGGCGATCAATCCGCTCGAGCGCATGATGAGCGGCATTCCCGGCGTCAAACATATCTACTCCGCCTCCGAACATGAACGCGGCATCGTTACCGTGCGTTTCAAGGTGGGTGAAGAGCTGGGGCCGTCCATTGTCAAGGTGCATGACAAGCTGCAGTCCAACCTGGACAAAATCCCACCCGGCGTCTCCATGCCGCTGGTCAAACCCAAGGGAATCGATGATGTCCCTATCGTGACAGTGACGCTGTGGTCAGAGGAGATGGGGGACGAGGTGTTGCGGACGCTGGCGGCAGATGTGCTGCAGCGCCTCAAGGAGGTCAGGAATACCGGTGATGGCTTTATTGTTGGCGGCCGCGCCAGGGAGGTGCGGGTTGAAGTCCTGCCGGAGCGCGTGGCCGGCCATGACATCAGCCTGGAGCAGGTCGCCAACACCATCCGCACAGCTAATATGGCGTCGACATCCGGATCCGCGGAGGCGGGAAGCACCCATTTTCGGGTGACATCGGGGCACTTTCTGAAAAACGCCAATGAAGTCGGCAGGCTGGTGGTGGGCAGCAGCCAGGGCAATCCTGTCTATGTTTCGGATGTCGCCAATGTGCTGGACGGGGCTGAAGAGACGTCGCAGGTGGTGACCTATATCAGCGGGCCAGCTGCAGATGCGGATGCGGCTATGACAACTGGAGCTGCCGCTGTCACCATCGCGATCGCCAAGAAAGAGGGCACAAACGGCGTCAGCGTCGCCAATGCCATCCTGGAAAAAGTAGAGTCGCTGAAGGGGCGCATCATCCCTGAGAATGTGCATGCCACGATCACGCGGAATTATGGCAAGACAGCCAATGACAAGGTCAATGAGCTGCTGCTGTCACTGCTGGGGGCCGCCGCAGCGGTGACCCTGCTCTCCTGGATCACGATAGGACGGCGCCCCGCTATCGTGGTCGTCGCCATCATCCCCGTCGTCATTCTGATTACCATATGGTCTGCCTGGGCGCTGGGTTATTCGATCAATCGCGTGAGCCTGTTTGCACTGATCTTCTCGATCGGCATCCTCGTCGATGACGCCACGGTGGTGGTGGAAAATATATTCCGGCGCTGGCTGCATGATGGTGAGACGCGCATCGATACAGCGGTCGATGCAGTGCGCGAAGTCGGCAATCCGACTATTATTGCAACATTGGCGGTGCTCTGTGCGCTGTTGCCCATGGGGCTTGTGAGCGGCATGATGGGCCCCTACATGTTTCCGATTCCGCTATTTGGCTCCGTGGCGATGCTCTTCTCCCTGTTTTCCGCCTTTGTATTTACCCCCTGGTTTGCCTACAAAATGCGGCCCAAGCTGCAAGTTTTGCAAAAGGCCGAGCGGCGTGAGAAAAAGACCCAGGATCTGATCGGGCGCATCTACCGTCCCTTTATCGAACCGCTGATCAGGAGCCGTTTCAAAGGTCGGGTGTTCGTGGTGGTGATCGTGATCGCCTTCTTTGCCGCCCTGTCGATGTTTTACACCAAGGCGGTGACTGTGAAAATGCTGCCTTTCGACAACAAGCCTGAATTCAATGTGTTGATCAATCTGCCGGAAGGGACGACCCTGCCAGATACGGCGAATTTCACTTCGCAGCTGGTTGATGCTCTGCGTACGGTTCCCGAGGTGACTGCACTGCAAACCTACGTCGGCACGGCATCACCCTACAACTTCAATGGCATGGTGCGTCACTACTATCTGCGCGCCGAACCCTGGCAGGCGGATATCCAGGTGATGCTGCTGGACAAAAGAGAGCGTCAACGCAGCAGCCATGAGATATCCGAGTCGGTGCGCAACCTGCTGACGCCGATTGCCGTGCGTTTTGGCGCCAAAATTGCCGTCGTCGAGATGCCTCCCGGACCGCCGGTGCTGCAGACCATGGTTGCCGAGGTGTATGGGCCGGATCATGAGACGCGCCAGCAGGTTGCCAGGGATATGGAGCAGATATTCATCGATGCGCTAAACCTGGTGGATGTTGATACCTATATGACAGAATATTACGAGCGTTGGCATTTTGAAGTGGATACGGAGAAAGCGACGCGCCGAGGAGTCTCGGTCGAGAGCATCAACAGAAACCTGGCAATGGCCATGGGCGGCTATCAACTGGGAGATGTGAAGCGCGGTCGTGAACTGGAACCGACCTATCTGGTCATACAGCTGCCGCTCTCCGTCAGGGCGGAGATCAACAAGCTCACCACTTTGCCGATTCCGACCGAAAGCGGAACCAATATCCCGCTCTCGGAAGTCGGCCGGTTCGTCAAAGTAGCCGAAGACCCCATTATCTATCATAAGGATCTGCGCCCCATGGAGTATGTCGTGGGTGAGATGGAGGGCAGGCTGGGCGCGCCCATCTACGGCATGATGTCAGTCGAGGAGGCGCTCAATCACTACCAGACGCCTGACGGGGTTGAGATCAGCGGCACCCTCACCGGAGCGCCAAAGGATGATGCCGTGTCAGGATTTGAGTGGAGCGGCGAGTGGGTCGTCACCTATGAAACCTTTCGTGATATGGGCATTGCATTTGCCGCAGCGCTGGTAATGATCTATATCCTGCTGGTGTGGGAATTCGGCAATTTCATTCATCCGGCGATTATCATGGCTCCCATTCCATTGACGCTGATTGGCATCATTCCCGGCCACTGGCTCATGGGAGCGGAGTTTACTGCGACCTCCATGATCGGCTTTATTGCGCTGGCCGGAATCGAGGTGCGTAACTCGATTCTGCTGGTGGATTTTGCCCGCAACGAGGTGCACAGAGGGGTTCCCGTGCGGGAGGCGGTGGTTTTAGCCGGGCAGATCCGCATGCGTCCCATCTGGGTCACGGATTTGACCATGATGGCCGGCGCCGTAGCGATTATTTTTGATCCGATCTTCGAAGGCATGGCGGTTTCACTGCTGTTCGGACCAATCGTGGCCGTGCCGCTGACCATGATCGT
>DAOUQU010000115.1 GCA_030625445.1 Gammaproteobacteria bacterium | reverse complement strand
TTCATTCGAGCGTGCCGGTGAATTCAGCGCAATCCGCCTTCACGGCGACTGTCATCCCGGCAACATTCTGTGGCGCGACGGCCCGTTCTTCGTCGATCTCGATGACTGCCGCAGCGGTCCAGCCGTCCAGGATTTGTGGATGCTGCTGTCGGGCGAACCCCACGAGATGGCGTTGCAGATGCAAGATGTGCTGGATGGCTATAGGCAGTTTCATGCTTTCAATCTGCAGGAACTGCATCTGATCGAGGCGCTGAGAACCCTGCGCATGCTGCACCATGCCGCCTGGCTGGCGAGGCGCTGGCAGGATCCGGCCTTTCCGATTGCCTTCCCATGGTTCGGGGAGACACGTTACTGGGAAGATCTGGTGCTGGGCTTGCGCGAGCAGCTTGGCCGTATGCAGGAACCGGCTATACAGCTGCCCGGCGGATGATTGCCGATTGACCATCAATCACCCCGTGCATGGGAGTAGAATGCTATCGCATTTCAATCGTGGTCAGATGACCACTCCTACATCTGGCGCCACATAGAACTGTAGGAGCGGTCTTCTGACCGCGATTATGCAGGGATTATCGAGAAATCACATCAATTCAACTGGAGACGTTCTCCCCATGGCGTTTTGTTCTTGCCTTTGACTAGCCAGATCACAGCATAATCAGGTGGCTGCAGCGGAAACTCGCCGTCGGCATCAGTGAAGTAGAGCAGCAGTTGTGGTCTCATATCCATTTTGTCGAGCCACTCAAACACCGGGCGGAAATCCGTTCCTCCGCCGCCTTGAATTTTCTCCGGAAGTTTGAAATCCTCCCACGGTTCATAGATCCATGGCGCTCCCTCCGCGAGTGCTGCATCACAGGGGAGAAGGGTAATGCGTGCGCGTATCTGCCCCTTGATGGCATCGATTTCAGCGATGAACTGGCTGATCTCCTCCCGCCTGATGGAGCCACTGGTATCGACGGCGACCACCACATCGAGTTGTGCACTGCGCAGCGAGGGATAGATCGCATCACCCTCCCTGCGCGATGGGCGCATATAGCTGAAATCGTCTTTGGCCAGCGATGAGAGGTAACGCGACAGCACCATCCGCCAGGGCAGCTGCGGTTGCAGATGATGCTCGATCATGCGCGCCATGGCGCCGCCGAACTTGCCGGCCTGCATCGCCTGTTGAGCGGCCCCGGCAGTACGCTGCCTCCACTGCACGCCAAGGGTCTCTTTCTCGTCCGGCGTCAACGGGGGAGGGGTGTCGGGGTTTTCTCCAGGATATGGGTCGTCGACACTGCCGCCTGCCTGCTGCTTGTCGGCATCCCGCCCTCCCGGCTGGTTCTCATCCGGCTGTTGTTGTTTCTCTCCCTGCTGACCGCTCTTCTGTTCGCTCTGCTGCTTTGGAGGCGGCAGAGATCCACCGCTGCCGTTCCGCTCTCCGCTTTCGCCCTCCTGATCATAGAGATGTTGGTCAAGAGTCTCCATCTCCTCATGCTCTTCAATGAGCGGATAGATCTCCTCCGCCGTCATGCCCTTGTATTGATCCATCCACAGGGAGTCCGGGGGCGGTGTCAGGCCATCCTCGATGAGCAGCGGGTTGATGGCGAAGTCACAGGCGAGATCCCAGCGATGTTTGAGGCGATGGCCGCGCCGCGCAAAGTGAATCAGGGCGCAATGCAGCGCCTCATGCGCCAGCATGAACTGGGTCTGTTTGGGAGTCAGCTGTCCGATATATTCAGGGTTGTAGTAAAAATGGCGTGCGTCAGTGGCGGTGGTTTTACACCAGCTGCTGCCGGCAGCCTTTAATGGCAGCCTCAGCACCAGCGCACCCAGAAAGGGTTTGTCCAGAATCAGCCTGGTGCGGGCCGCCGCCAGTTTGGTTTCGACTCTGGTCGAGGCGCGGAGCGACTTGATCAGAGCTTCCTTACTCATACAACATCACATCAGCGATTGCTGTTGCCCAGTCGGTGAACTCTGCTACCTGGAACAACTGTTCGCCGATGGCGTTGTGCATATCCGAAACCAGCATCACGCCCATCTCCTTTTGCGGAAATCGGCCGGCGTAGTTGAGAATATTTCCAATCACCTGTGCTGCATCCGCTGTCTGGCTGGCGCGGATGGCGCGTCCGACAAGCGCAGCGGCAACCGCATACTGCAGATCGATCTCATCGGGAACTGCAGCCTTTTCACCAGCCACGATCGCATCGAGATCCGGCATCTGTTCCAGGCTGTTGACAAAAGCGTGCAGTTCGATGCCGGCAGCAGGACCCACGCAGGCCTGCAGGGTTGACTGCAGCAGTTCGGGATGGCCGCTGAATTTTTGCAGGCCGCGGTGTGCAAACTCCCACGAGCGGGGTGACGGGAAGGCAACGGGATTGAGCGCCGGGTCAAAATCAAACAGCAATTCAGGACGAAACCGCAAAAAACCGATAATGCGTTCATCGATCGCGTTGGCATAGGCCCAGGAGACCCAGTCGTCGAGGTTGGTCTCCACCTCAAAATGGGAGAAGCGGTTGGCAAGCGGAGCAGGCATGGTGTATGTCACGCCGCGATCTCCCTGGCGGTTGCCCGCTGCAAAAACAACCCACCCCGGGGGAAGCTGGTATTCGCCAAGCCGACGATCAAGAATCAGCTGGTAGGCCGCTGCAGAAACACTGGGTGGGGCGGAAGTGATTTCATCGAGGAACAGAATGCCCTGTTTCCCATGGCGCTTCTCATCTGGGAGAATTGCAGGTGTCGCCCACTCCACATGCTCGCCGATACGAAATGGAATGCCGCGCAGATCAGAGGGTTCCATTTGCGACAGGCGAATATCGATGACAGCAACTCCCTGTTGGGCGGCTGCCTGCGCCACCATCTGGGATTTGCCGACACCGGGCGGTCCCCACAGCATCACCGGCGTGTGGTGGCCTCCACTGGTGCTGTGAAACTCCTGGATAAAAACTTTCAGTAACTGTGCCGGGCGCATCGGTTAATCCTTGAATGGGTAAAAATTTGCAGAAAAACAAAGTTGGCAGTATTCAGTTGGCAGTTTGCAGCAAGACAAGAAAGTTTGCAGTCGTCAGTATGCAGTTTGCAGTAAAAACAACGAAAGAGAGTATGCAGTAGTCAGTATGCAGTTTGCAGTAAAAACAATAAAAATAGTTACAGATCCCCAAAAAAGAGCTTGCAATGGGCAATGACTCGATTAGAGTTTTGCCTGCCAACTGCCAACTGCCAACTGCCAACTGCCAACTGCCAACTGCCAACTTTCTTTTATGCCAACTGTGCATGCTAATCCCGAGCGGCTGTGCATATCAACCCTCTGAACGCTCAGGATTTTGTCGGTAAGCAGATCTGATTGTTCCGTACAGCCATAAATGTCTTGTAAAGCAAATAGATAATCAGTGTGGTTACCAGTGTTAGCAGCAGGTAGCTGATGAGCCGGAAGTAGGGCTTGCCGGTCTCCTCATACATCAGCAGCGTGGCGACTGTGACTGCTGCCAGCGGGAAGGAGTAAACCCACCATGAGAGCGAGAACGGGATTTTTATGAAACGGGGCGTTTGCACCAGCAGCAGCAGTGTCATGAAGAGTGCGTTGTAATAGAGCACGCGGGCAAAGTTATCCAGATCAGGAACCAGATTGAGATAGGAGATAAAGCCCACGGCAGGCGGTGTAATCATGATGAACATCGTCGGCAGCAGGTTTTCCGCCATGGGGCGGTGAAAAACCATGCGGTACATGATAATGGTGAAGAGTACGATCCAGAAAAGCAGGCCGATACTGAAGAAAAACCAGTTCAGCTCCATGGAGGCATTCTCCACGCCGGCAAGCGGCACCAGGATGTTGCCAACCACCGGGATGAACCATGCCGGGCAGATGTGGTGAATCTCAAAATGGTCGTGATGAATCCAGCGCGTCAGGATCAGCAGTGTCAACAAGAGTTGCCCTGCTGCGCCAACCTGCCAGCTGAGCAGGGCTATCGCCGGTGTCCAGGTTGCCAGGAAGCTGCCGATCAGTATCAGGCTGATGGTGATGGTGGGGAAAAAACTCAGCATCACCGGATGGTCAAACTCCGCACGCACAGCATCCGGATGGCGGATTATCTTTGCCGTATAAGTGCTGATCAGCACCAGAAACAGGGCGATGGTGAGTGCGGCAGAGAGTTCAACGGGAGCGTATGCAATCAATCCAAGCTCCTCGACCTTCATCATCACCAGTGTAAAACCGGAGAGTCCCATGATCATGGAGAAAAAAGAGACCGGGAAATTGGGGAGACGTGGTTGCTCATTCATGTTGCTGTCTGCACGGAGAGATGGAAGTGTTATGGAAGCTCAGATTTGTTCGTCATTACGAGAGAAACGCGGTAGTCTCGAGAAGATTGCCGCGTCGGCGGAGCCTCCTCGCAATGACCCGGTATCCTGTCATTGCGAGCGAAGCTTCCGCGTCCTGCTCACGCCCCTGACCTACATCCATGTAGGCCAAGCGCGGCAATCTCGTCACTTCACTTCTTGTATTGACGGGATTCTATGAATAAATCAGAGCTTCCTTACGTTTATTGCAGAGAAAATAGTATCACAGATAAATTCCGGTTGAGTCGCGCCGTCACACGCGTAATAATAGAAAGCGTTTTTATATAAAGAAAATAGCGTCCATGAGAATAGGGGTTGTTAAAGAGAGTGTTGCAGGCGAGAAGCGCGTTGCAATGACACCGGAGGTGGCGAAGAAGCTGGTTGGCAAGGGCTTTTCGCTGTTGCTCGAGCAGGGTGCGGGTGAAGCTGCACATTATCATGATGATGATTATCTTGCCGCCGGTGTTGAACTGGTTGAGCGCAAAGCGGCGCTCGATGCGGATATCGTGATGATGGTGCGAAAAGCAGATCTCGATGATGTTGCCGCAATGCATGACGGCGCCATCTATATCGGGCATCTTGAACTCTGTGAAGTGGAGGAGGTGATCCCGGCGATGCTGGCAAAGGGGATTCGTCCTATCGCCATGGAGAAGATTCCACGCATCTCGCGCGCCCAATCCATGGACGCGCTCTCATCACAGAGCAACATCGCGGGATACCGCGCCGTGATCGAGGCTGCGGCGCAGTACAAGCGTTTTATTCCCATGATGATGACATCCGCCGGCTCCTCCAAGCCGGCGCGTATTGTTATTCTTGGTGTCGGCGTTGCAGGCCTGCAAGCGATTGCGACTGCCAGACGCCTGGGCGGTGATGTCTATGCCTATGATCTTCGTCCGGAAACCAAAGAGCAGATCGAGTCCCTGGGCGCCAAGGCGATTGAACTCGATGTGGGTGAAAGCGGTTCCGGCGAGGGTGGCTATGCCAAGGAACTTTCTGACGAGGCAAAGGCCAGGCAGCAGCAATTGCTAGCCGACGAACTCGCCAAAGCGCATATCATAATTACCACGGCATTGATTCCCTGCCGTCCTGCGCCTGTCCTGATCCAGGAGGATGTGGTCAAACGCATGCGCGAAGGCTCTGTGATTATTGATCTCGCCGCAGCCAACGGCGGCAACTGCACGCTGACCGAAAAAGAACAGGTGGTCGAGAAACACGGCGTCATCCTGGTCGGACACACCAACTATCCTTCGATGATGGCATCTGATGCGAGCGCATTCTATGCCAACAATCTCTCTAATCTGCTTGGCATCATGGTCGATGAGGGTGAAGATGGGCTCGTTCTGAAAGAGCTCGATGAAGATGAGATTACCAAAGCTTCCTTGATTACCTCGACTGACTGATACC
>DAOUQU010000225.1 GCA_030625445.1 Gammaproteobacteria bacterium | reverse complement strand
CTCCTACGGTATTCTGTGACCTTGTTTGCGCTTCCTGTTCAGATGGGGAAACGTTCCTGTGTGATCGGTATTTTCCTACCGCGTCAAACAACGGTTAGATTTTCGGTTTTCGGACTCGAATCGATCATCTCTTCACCTTTGAGCCGCGCACGAATCAGTTTTTGTAACTCGGAGTCACGATTGCTTCTGGTCAGGGGCGTGGCTTGCGCTAACGCATGCTCATTGAGTTCAGCAAAAGCCATCGGAAGCTGATCCAGCTGACCGCAAAGCACACGCACATAATCGGGATGACGCAGATTGGCGGCCAGTGCGGCCTGCGCGGGTTGATCCTCTAGATCACGCCCCAGATTGGCCCGTCCCAGGCGGCGGCGCAGGTGCTGTTTCTCCGTGCCGAAGAAGTGCTCAACGACATTATTGGTGCGCTCGACGATCGCTACAACTTCTCCATCATCGTCACGTAGGAGCGGATGACCGAACAACCGATATCCATAGCGATCTATATATTTCACAATGACCTTGTCGGGAGAGGTCGACAACCCCGGTTCGCCTGATGCCGCGATCCGCCCGGCCAACTCTCCCCGGTAATCGCTCAACGCCTCCTTGATCTCCTGCATCCGACGCGCCTCGATGGCCGCCAGTTCTTTCTGCTGTGCGCGCACATCAGCTCGCGGCAACTCGGCGCTGGTGAGTTGCAGAACATCGCGCAGTTCACAAAAGGCTTGCCAGCCTTCCTCCAGCCGGATGACTGCTTTGGCGAAACGATCATCCTTGTTGAGTCGCTGAACAAGGATCGCAAGATGCGCAATGGCTCGCCGCTCGGGAAGTGTGCGTGGCCCATCAACCCAGCATTCGGCGCGTTGGTGCGCCTGTTGGCAACGCTGGAAGAATGTCAGATGCACCAGGCCAAACGGATAGAGTAAATCCTTACTGCCATCTCCCTCGAGTATCCACAACACCAGGGCTGGTAGATCCTCGCGCACGACCCCTTTGCCAAATTCCCCCTCGCAGGGGCTGTTGCTGGAGTAGCAACGCAGATCCCGCAACAAGGTGCGTAGATCGGTGCGGACTTTGTTGCTCTTCAACAGCCTGCGCAACAGTCGATAGGCGTGCTCGAAGAGCTTTTTACCGACCGCCGCCAGAAAATGGAAATGGCAGATCAGGTCAGCAATGCCCTTCTCGCGCAACGTGGAAATCGCCTTGGCGCCACCCTTGCCCATATCCTGGACGGTGGCAACCGGGTTGCCGAACAAGTGCGTGGTTCTCTCGACCAGCGGACGCAGATGATCTGCATGTTCCGAGGGGATGCGCCCCGCGACTAAGACCCAGCCACGCAAACCGTCCATACAGACGAAGAGCCCGCCCTTGCCAAGTTCGCACGTGGCGTCGAGATGTAATGGATAACCACTCGCCAGGATCGCACGCAGTTGCGGCGCACGCGCCAGATGCAGCGCTTCGAGGTGGATCAGGAAGCGATCGCACAGATGCGAGATACTGCCGCTGGCCAGTTCAATACCCCGTCGCTGATACAAGTCGGCCCGGATCTCAGAGCGTTGCTTATTCTCCAGGTAACGGGCGCAGCCCACCTCGACGACCAGATCATAGCCAAAGCGCTGGCGGTGTGCGACCAACTGACCAAGTGTATTCGAACGCATAACAGGATGGTTCGGGTCCCCGGCGCATTGCATGAGCGTTTCAGTGGCGAGAAAGGATCCCGCCTTGAATGTGACGACCTGCCGTGAACGACTCTTGTAGACTTTTAATGCTCCATCGCAAAGCGGACAGCGTTGTGCCTCTGCGACAAAGTGAACTATGGGAAGATCACCTGCCGTACGCATGGCTCGTGCAATCACCGCCGCCGACCAGCCCGCCTGTCGGGCGTGCTGGTGCAGCCATGTCAGAATGTTCAGCCGCCCCCTTTTTTGCCGATGGAGGCCAGATCATAACGCGCAAAGACGGCATTCACCTGCAGCATTGGAATCGGTGGCGAGTGACCCTGCAGATAACGCACCACATCCGCTGCTTTGGCTTCGGGGTGGTGCAGCAGGGTCAACAGCACGGCAATAATGACAGCATCAGTGAGAAGATCATTCGCCAGTGCACTCTCACTCGCTTCCACTTGCTCGCGACGCCGCTGCAATTGCTTCTCTCGTACAGCACTGTCGGTATGCACGTAGACATACAGTCCCCCGATCTTCTCGCGTGTAACGGCGTTATGGTGCACAGCATCAAGCAGGAAAACCTGCACACGCACCTGCAGAAGCGCTTGGAGTTCGCGTGCCGTCAAACCTGAAATTGATTCACGCACCAGGCGCTTTAGTGTCTCGCTGGCGCTGCCATCACGGGAGAAATGGATGTCGCCACAGGAGAAGAGTCCATGACAATCATAGCGTGCAGAATCCTTCCGGGTGTAATAGCGGCCGTTGTGGTTATAGCTGCGTTGATATGGCACATGCTTCAAGTAGCGAAAAGCCGTTGCACGCGATGCGTGATCCAGCGCTGTTTGGATATCGTTGAACTGCACCACGTCAGTGGATGCCAGCAGTTCGGTGATTGCTTCACAAGAACGTACAGACATAAAAAGCCTCCATTGCGACTGTATTGCTAATATAGCAACACCTAGGCAATAGTATCGCATATTCGGGTGCAAGTCAGGGCTTGAAAGCATCAAAATCGGGGTAAAATGACGAAAAAAGCGTGAAAATGGCCAAAAACTGGTCAAATATTGATAGAGTATGGCTTATGCGTAAACTGAAATATTCTTTTAAATCAATGCACAGCAGTCATCCAACTGTTGTTTGACGCGGTAGGATTCTGGCAGGATGTTTGGCATGAAAGATGCAGATTTTTTGCTGATGACCATATAAATAATACTAATCATGAATCTGGAAATCCTGCTGCGACAGAAAACGGCTCGGAATTTCTAGGAAACTTCAGTCAAATAATGCGGCCTCTCTAATTCAAGATATGGAAGAGCAGCACATTAGCGGGGTTTTCTGTGTCAGACAAATGTCTGCTATTTACGTTATCGATAATCACGAATGACTAGAGCAGTTGCGGCCGTTCATAATTGCCGTATTGATGAGATCAGTGGACTGGATTGAGGTGAGATGTTGAATGGCGGTTGTATACTCAGAATGGTCATTCAGATTGCCGAAGTGAAAGGAAATTCCATCTTCTTGAGATGGTCGTAATCGAAGGAAAATTCGACCGCTAACGGATACATCTCCTCTTGAGCCGTTAAATACCAGAAACTAAGACAGCATTTGACTTTGATCC
>DAOUQU010000176.1 GCA_030625445.1 Gammaproteobacteria bacterium | reverse complement strand
AAATCAATGGGCTTTCCATTTGTAGTTGTGCTTCTGCCGTCATCGTAATGCTCCAAAAAATCAAAACTAATATGCTTACTATCGCTTTTCCTACCATTTTAGTCAAGAATTATGGAGTTATTCAGAAGTTCCCTGGCTTTTGTCCTCTCTCTTCCCGTTATCTGCATCTGTAGCGGGCTCCTGCTCTGTTTCAGATTTATCCATCACATGCTCCTGATCAGACTTCTGCCCGGAGTCGCTCCCCGCTTCTGCTTTTTCAGCCTCCTTATCTAACAAATGCACCATTCCACCGGCAACGCTGGCACCCATGGCCATCTCAAGCTGCTGATAATGAATTTCACCACTGACATAAGCGTTTTCCGCCAGTTCAACCAGTGAACTGGAGTTGATATCCCCCTCAATAGAACCATTGAGGATAATATTTGCAGCGCTGACATTACCGACAATTTTCGCCTGGTCACTCACCGTGAGCGTAGAGTTTTTACACTCACTGTCAGCGATGACATCACCATGAATCTCGCCATCAAGATGCAGCCCTCCTGTAAAGGAGATGCCTCCATTGACCACTGTTCCCGGGCCAATAACGGTTGTAAAAGCCGGTGGCTTGAATCTTTTTTTCATACGTTATTTCACACTCCTGGATTTATCAGTATAGAGTTTACAGATCTTCAGAATTCGACTTTTTTCTTACCAGCCGCCGGCAGGGTCTTGTTAATTTTTCTCTTTTTGCTGCTACGTTTTTTGCCTGTACTCTTTTTAGCGCCTTTCGCGGAAGTCACACCCTTGGTTTTGCCCGCCACCCTCTTTAAAATAGCCAGCTCCTGTTCCATTTTATGGCGCTCGTCCTGTAAAGTAATCAACTCCTCCTGCACCTCTCTTTGCGCCACCTTGTCAATCTGGGCTGCCCGCTCAAGAGTCGTCACTGACTGGCTTAAAGTATCCCTCTCTGACTCTACCTGTGTAATCTTTTGCTGCAGTTCATCGACAATAGATTCAACCTTTCCCTGATCTCCATCCGTATTCTCCCGGTCCAGCAGGTACACCATCCTGCCAAGATAAATCATGCCGACAGTCAACAGCAGTGCTATACCAATCCACATCAGAAAGTGGCCGCCATGCCCGGAAAGATGGATTGTCGGGGCCTCGACATGGACTCGCTTGTGACGCCGTTTGAACTGTCGGTTATCAGGGAGATAAGGCAACGGAATCCAACCCGCTTGTCTCAGACAAGCCAAACATCAGGTTCATATTCTGCACCGCCTGGCCGGCCGCTCCCTTGACGAGGTTGTCAATGACCGACAATACCACCACAGTACTCTCACCCCGGGGCTGGTGCACTGCAATCTGACAGCGATTAGTGCCCCGCACACTGCGGGTTTCCGGCAGAGATCCCGGGGGAAGCACATCAACAAAAGGCTCATCGGCATAACGTGCTTCGTAGAGTTGCTGCAAATCCACACCCTCACTACCCAGGCGCGCATAGAGCGTCGCCAGAATACCGCGAATCATCGGCAGCAGATGCGGAGTAAAAGTCAGGCCAGGCAACTCACCGATCGTCCACCCCAGTACCTGGCGAATCTCGGGAAGATGGCGATGACCGCTCACTCCATAAGCTTTGAAACTCTCTCCACACTCCGCCAGCAGCGCCGCCACGCTGGCACCGCGGCCCGCTCCACTGGCCCCGGATTTACAATCGGCAATCAGCGAACCGGCATCGACTACTCCTGCTTCCAGCAGCGGCAAAAAACCTAGAATAGTGGCCGTCGGATAACACCCCGGATTGGCCACAAGGTTTGCCGAGGCGATTTTTTGACGATGAATTTCAGGCAGCCCATAGACTGCCCGCGGCAGCAACTCCGGACAGGAGTGGGACATTCCGTACCACTCTTCCCACAGCGCCTGGTCCTGAATACGGAAATCGGCTGCAAGATCGATCACCCGCACGCCCGCCTGCAGTAATTCAGGGGTTGACTGCATCGCAATGCCGTTGGGTGTAGCAAAAAAGACCACATCACAACCATGCAATACCGCTGTATCAGGCTCACTGAACGCAATATCGATATGGCCGCGCAGGCTGGGAAACAGATCAGCCACAGCACGTCCGGATTCAACACGGGAAGTCACTGCAACCACTTCCACGTGCGTATGAACAGACAGCAGACGCAGCAATTCCACTCCCGTATACCCTGTTCCCCCGACAATACCTGCCTTGATCATATGCCTTCTTCTTACTTGTACAAATGAATATCATCTCATGATACTCAATATTTCACGGGAAACGAAGCCGCAATGCTGACGACTGATGAAGCTCTGATAAAACCATGGAATCGTCATTGCGAGCAAAGCACGCAGTCTCGGGAAGATTGCCGCGTCGGCAGGGCCTCCTCAAAGCGCGTAGGCTGGATGAGCGAAAGCGAAATCCGGAAACACAAAGCCGGATGACGGCGCTGGAAATTCCTGCATTGAATCAAAGATCGGTGAAAGCGCCTTATCCGGCCTACATTGCTGATGTAGCATTGAATTTTTTGCTGTTTAGCCGCATATTAGGGACTCGGCAGCTGATTTTCCGGAAAACAACATCATGGATCATGAAACCATTCAAGCCATCGCCCTGATGCTCGGCGCCTCGTGGGCATCAGGAATCAATCTCTACGCGGCAATACTGGTGCTTGGTATTCTTGGAAATACCGGCTATGCCGACCTGCCGGAGGGGATGGCGCTGGTCGAGAACCCGCTGGTGATCGGCGTTGCAGGCATCATGTATTTCATCGAATTCTTTGCCGATAAAACCCCTGGAGTCGATTCAGGCTGGGATGCCATTCACACCTTCATTCGCATTCCCGCCGGGGCGATGATGGCTGCTGGTGCCGCCAGCGGAATGGAGGTCAACCAGGCCGTCACACTGGCCGCTGCACTGTTGGGCGGCGGGGTCGCGGCAACCAGCCACTTCACCAAGGCGGGGACGCGTCTCATGATCAATACCTCTCCCGAACCTGTCACCAACTGGGTCGCCTCTTTTACAGAAGATATTGCTGTCGTCGGCGGACTGTGGGTCGCACTGACCTATCCGTGGCTGTTTATCGTGATGTTCATTGCTTTCATTCTGCTGGCGATTTGGCTGCTGCCGAAAATCTGGCGTGCATTAAAACTCATAGTGCGTAAAATCCGCAACTGGTTCAGCGGTGACGAAGAGACTCCCGACCCGACGGTTACCGCAGCTGCGCGGAAGCTTGGCATCGATGCTGTAGCAGAGAGTCACAAGGAGCTGCCGAGGCAGTGACAACTGGTTCAAATTATGGTGCTGAGTGCTGAGTACTGAGTACTGAGTACGAGATTTTAATACTTCCCGGGACATCAACGCCATGTGGTTAAAAGCCTTTCTCTGGTTCCCAAGCTCCAGCTTGGGAATCCGCCTCGCGAAGCTCCAGCTTCAATTCAATGATCGAGGCGTGTCTGGCATTGGCATGGTGACAGGTTATGGGAAGCTGGAGCTTCCAGCATTGTGCGCCCAAGCTTGAGCTTGGGCGCCAGCGGAATTTTCGTGTTTTTCGTGACTTTCGTGGTTAATAATTTTGTCAAAAAACAGGGAATCATCACACCATGTGGTTAAAAGCCTTCCATCTCTTCTTCATGACAGCCTGGTTCGCCGGGCTCTTCTACCTGCCTCGCCTGTTTGTCTACCATGCGATGACTGACGATGCAGCCGGCCATGAGCGCTTCAAGATCATGGAGCGTAAACTCTACTACTTTGTCACCCCGTGGATGATCCTCACGGTGGTATTCGGTTTGTGGATGATCTACGACTATGCTTGGGCTGCCTGGGGTCACATGCTGTGGCTGCATATCAAGATCACCCTGGTCGCCCTGCTGGTGATCTATCACCTGTGGTGCGGCAGGATCATGAAAACTTTTGCCCGGGATGACAACAAACGCAGCGACCGCTGGTTTCGCTGGTTCAATGAAGCCCCGGTGGTGATCCTGCTGGCGATCATCTATCTGGCGTCGATGAAACCGTTTTAAAAGTCCCTCACGCTTTTTTAAATCCCCTCACCCTAACCCTCTCCCCCCCGGAGAGGGAAAAATTTAACGATAATATCCACAACTCTATACAACTTTCTACACCCCGCTGAAACCCGCTTCAGTGCTTGTCTTTTC
>DAOUQU010000031.1 GCA_030625445.1 Gammaproteobacteria bacterium | reverse complement strand
ATGAGAGTTCTCCACATGAGGCGCACCCGCTGGATGTCGTCGATGTGTTGATATCCGGGGGTATGGGCAAGGGTATGATACGGCGATTAGGCAATAAGGGAATCTCAGGAATCATTACCAGCCAGAGTGATCCGGAAGCAGCAGTAAAGCTCTATCTTGAAGGCAAACTGCAGAGCGAAGAGCCGCATGAGCACAATCATCATGATCATCAGGAGGTCAAACTGGAGTTGTGAATCAAAGTTGGCGGTCTTCAGTATGCAGAAAGACAAAAAAAGAAAGTTGACAGTCGTCAGTATGCAGTAAAAACAACTAAAAAGTTACAGATTCAAGTGAAAAAGGCTTGCGATCGGTAATGACACGATTAGACTTCTGCCAACTGCCAACTGCCAACTGCCAACTGCCAACTGCCAACTGCCAACTGCCAACTGCCAACTCTGCTATCGCATTGTTATCCATGGTGAAATCATAAATCGATAGTTTTTAGGTATAGAAAAGCAATAAAAGATAGCAAATAAGCAATATACAATTTAAGAATATACTAATATTCTATTGCACATGGAAACGGGGCGTGCAGTCAACAGCTCTCTTTCTCAAGAGTTTTATTTTCACTACTTTTAAAGAGATCACTATCATGAAAAACATCGTAAAGATCGCTGCTTTGGCAGCAATGCTGGCTACCACAGCCGTTTCTGCTGAATCGTGGGATATGCCCTGGGACGATAGCGACAGCGACTGGAACAACGACTGGAACAACGACTGGAGCAACAACTGGAACAACAATATGAACAACCGTGGCTATGGTCGTGGCGACACATCTGGTCGTGGTCGTGGTCGTGGCGCCGGTCGTGGCAGTTTCAGCATGAACCTGGATATGGACGCCGATGCCGATATGGAAGGCGACGGCTATGGTTCCGGTTATGGCGACAGCTACAATCAGTGGGACAATCAATGGGACAACCGTTTTGATAACCGTTTTGACAACCGTTATCAAAACCGCAGCAATGATGGCTATGGTTATGGCTATCGTCCTTCTGGCTATGGTGCATATGGGTATGCTCCTCGTGTGGCTGCTCCCGCTCCACGTATGGCTGCTCCAGCTTTTCGTGCGGCTGCTCCAGCACCTCAAGCTGCGGTAAAAGCGCCTGCAGCATCAGCTACCGCAAAGTGCGCTGAGTAATTTATAGCGTATAGCAGTAACGGACAGGGAGTCCGAAGTCACATGGATGTATAAAAACCCGCCAATTGGCGGGTTTTTTCTTCTCTTCCGATGTCATTTCTGACCCGCAGGGGTGTGTGAGATGTCGTCTAAACATGCCGGAATGACGGGGTTTTGCATCTACACCTTTGTAGTTGATAATTATTGCCAATGAAAGAAGCGCATTCGATAGAAAATTAGTATTTCACAAAAATCTCAAATACTAATATTCTATATCACATGGAAAGGAGGTACGCAGTCAACAGCTCTCTTTTTCAAATTTCATTTTCATTTAACTAGAGAGATCAATCATGAAAAACATCGTAAAGATCGCTGCTTTGGCAGCAATGATGGCGACCACGGCTGTTTCTGCTGAATCGTGGGATATGCCCTGGGATGATAGCGACAGCGACTGGAACAACGACTGGAACAGCGACTGGAACAACGACATGAGAAATGACATGTACAATCGCGGCTCTGGCCGTGGTGATGCGTCAGGTCGTGGACGTGGTCGTGGACGCGGTCGCGGCAGCTTCAGCATGGACATGGACGCTGATATGGAGTCCGATTGGGAAGGTGACGGCTACTCCGACTTCGAAGGCGACGGCTACAACCGTTTTGACAACCGCTGGGACAACCGTTGGGACAACCGTTTTGACAACCGTTATCAAAACCGCAGCAATGATGGCTATGGCTATGGCTATCGTCCATACGGCGGCGGCTATGGCGGCCCTTATGGTTACGCTCCTCGTGCTGCTGCACCTCAAGCTGCGGCTCCTGCTCCCAGGGCAGCAGCGCCTGCTCCCAGGGCACCAGCGCCTGCTCCCAGAGCACCAGCAGCTAAGTGAAGTAGTTCACAGCTAACAGGAAGTTGAAATGCACAGGGTTGTGCAAACAAAAACCTGCCACATGGCGGGTTTTTGTTGTTGAGGAGCGCCGCTTATTGTGAGGATTCATCCGGAGATAGCATAGGAAAATTCCAACAATATAGAGCTGTCGATAGAAATAAAGTAATTCCATATTTAAGTATATTCTAATATTCTGTGCGCTATAGGGTAATGCAGGCAGTTTGCAGCAATTGTTCCAGACGACAGGGGTTTCACCCGCATGGCTGGCAATGCCCGAACCTGGAAAATCAACGGGACATGCATGTTGATACAGGGTAAAGTTACCTGGTCTTGCCGTTTTGACGGCTACTTGTCAGCCAGCTGCATGAATCTGGTTGCCTATTTGAGCTTACTGGAGATCCATCAATGTACAAAATTACCAAAATTGCAGCAGCCATTGCGCTGACAACTGCCGCTGTTTCTGTTCAGGCAGAGAACGCTCCCGCCCGTGGTTATGCACCGGCGTCAGTCAGCTTCGAACAGATCGATAAGCGTCGTGCTGCAGCAGACAAGGAGCGCGCAGCTCGCCGGGCAACAGCAGAAAAAGAGATGGCTGTCCGCCGCGCCGAGATGGATAAGCGCTTTGCTTCTGAATCTGCGCCTGCAGGATTCCCGTCAAACAAAGAGATGCAGAAGCGCCGCGCCGCGGCAGTCAAACAGCGTGCAGTTCGTCGTGCAGCAGTCGATAAAGAGTGGGCGGAACGCCGCGCCGGGATTGAGAAGCGCTTTGCTTTAGAATCGACTCCTTCAGGATTTCCTTCAAATGAAGAGATGCAGAAGCGTCGCGCCGCGGCAGCCAAGCAACGTGCAGCGCGCCGGGCGGCAGCCGATAAGCAGTGGGCGGAACGCCGTGCCGGGATTGAGAAGCGCTATGCTTTAGATTCGGCTCCTTCAGGATTTTCTTCAAACAAAGAGATGCAGAAGCGTCGCGCCGCAGCAGCCAAAGCACGTGCAGCTCGCTACGCCGAGATGGAGAAGCGCTTTGGCTCCAGGTCTGCACCCGCAGGATCTCCTTCAAATAAAGAGATGCAGATGCGCAGCGCTGCAGCCGCAAAAGCGCGTGCAGAGCGCCGTGCTGCGAAAATCAAACAGATGGAAGCCCGCCGTGCTGAAATGCAAAAGCGTGTTGAAGTTGAGCAGAAGGATAGAAAACCCATCACAATCGATGAGCAGATGAAGCAGATGGATGAGCGTCATGAAGCTGCAAAAAAAGCGATGGATGAGCGTTTCTCCAAGGTCGAAAAAGAGATGGATGGGCGTTTTGCCAAGGCAAAAGAAGAGATGGAAAAGCGCCGTGCACAAGCTGAGAAGCGTATAGAGCAGCATCGTGCGGAGATGGAAAAGCATTTTGCCGCGGCGAAGAAGGCTGCTCCTGCTGCGTCAGCACCTGAAGCAGCTCCAGCTCCTGAGAAGGCCCCGGCCCCGGTGGCAGCACCAGCTTCTGCTACGTCAGCCCCTGCAGCAGTTCCAACTCCTGCTACGTCAGTACCTGTAGCAGCTCCAGCTCCAAAAGCAGAAGCAGCTGTGCCAGCGGTTTCTGTAGAAGTGAAGCCGGCTGCATCAGGGAAGTAATTTCTCTTTAAGTATGGCGCACAAAAAACGGGGCTTTTTAGCCCCGTTTTTTGTGCGCTGAAAACCGCTGCAGCGTTTGCAGTATCTCCTGCCTCCGCTATTGTGCGCCAGTGGCGATAGTCAAATATTCTCATCAAAGACTCAACACATATTTCGAAAAACAGGGCTTCCTGACGGCTCATCATGACAACCTCTCAGTCAACAGGTGAAATATACGGAACATTCTCTATAATCGTTATATGGACTATTCATTGATAGACCTTTTTACCCTGTTGGGATCACTCGGCCTCTTTCTCTATGGTATGAAGGTGATGAGTGATGCCCTGATGGAGGTTGCCGGCGACAAGATGCGCAATATTCTGGCAACCATGACATCACATCGATTGCTGGCTGTAGGAACGGGGTTTCTGATGACCGCCGTGATTCAGTCCTCATCGGCAACGACCCTGATGGTGGTCAGCTTCTCCAATGCCGGCCTGCTGACGCTGCGGGAGTCCATCGGCGTTATCATGGGGGCGAATATCGGCACCACCGTGACGGCGTGGCTAATCACCCTGCTGGGTTTTAAAGTCAGTATCAGTGCGCTGGCGCTGCCGTTTGTCGGGTTGGGGTTTCTGCTCACCCTGGCAAAGAGCAAAACACGCAAGCAGTGGGGCTATTTCGTCATCGGGCTGGCGCTGTTGTTTATCGGGCTGCAGTTTCTCAAGGATGCGGTTCCCGATATCAACAATCATCCCGAGGCGCTGGAGTTTCTTGCCGAGTACACCGGCAAGGGTTTTCTCTCTGTGTTGCTGTTTTTGTTGATCGGAACGCTGCTGACGATGATCGTGCAGTCCTCCAGCGCGACCATGGCGATCACTCTGATCATGTGTTTTGAAGGGTGGATCCCCTTTGATATGGCTGCTGCCATGGTGCTTGGTGAGAATATCGGCACCACCATCACTGCTAATATCGCCTCCCTGGTGGCCAATTATCACGCCAAACGCACGGCAAGAGCACATTTTATCTTTAACATGATGGGCGTCCTGTGGATGCTGATGCTGTTTTATCCCTTCCTGAACGCTGTTGATAAATTCGTTACGGGTATTGAAGGAGTCTCTCCATTTGTAGAGGCCGCCGCAATCCCGGTAGCGCTCTCTGTTTTTCATACGGCGTTCAATCTGATCAATACGTTTATTCTGATATGGTTTATTCCGCTGATCGCCAGGATCGTCAAGGTTCTGGTTCCGCAACAGATCGATCTGAAAAAGCGTATCGACC
The DNA here is from genome assembly GCA_030625445.1 of Gammaproteobacteria bacterium. Taxonomy (GTDB): domain Bacteria; phylum Pseudomonadota; class Gammaproteobacteria; order Chromatiales; family Chromatiaceae; genus Sva-25. The sequence continues at coordinate 5,571 of DAOUQU010000031.1, read as the reverse complement.
AACCAAAATTTCTCTCCAAAGCCGCACTGGAGTATCCACAGACCGGCTTGCAGGCATTGCTGAATGAGTCCAAGCATCTGTTTGAGAAAACAACCTACATGGTGTTGGCGCATGGCCTGAATGTGCATCGCAGTGAGATCGAATCTGAAAACATGTTTAACCATATTCCACAAAGTACGGCGGTGATTCATTGCGACATCGATGATGTCTATTACCGCAAGATGAAGCTGATCTATAACACCATCGTGGAGTTCGCAACCAGCCTGCAGAGCAACTTTACCTTGAGTGAAGAGAAGATCGGGCAGATCCGGCATATCCTTGTCGCCAATCGACTGATGGTGGAGATCGTCAAGGATATGAAGCCGCTTCACAAGAATATGACACGCTATATCTCGTCAGACAACCCGGTGATCAGGCAGCAATACAATGTCATGCGCATGGTGATACTGGAGATGAGCCGCCATATTCACCAGATCAAGAGTTCGGGGCATCCTGAAAAACATCTGAAGAAGCTGAAAAAGCTCAAGGAGAAAGTCGAACGCCATGATGTGCTCATGGACGGCACGATCGACAGGCTGGTCAGAAGCAGTGAAATCACCAGCGAAATGGCAACCTCGCTGATGAATGACAGTGTCTATACAACAACCATCAGCCGGAATCTGGTCACCATCGTTGAACTGCTCTATATTCAGTCCGATACCATTTTAGACGACGAGGGAGAAACGGTTGAGCATGATGCAGCCGCTGTAGAGCCCTGAAATCTGATGTCAGGATAAGGAGGGAGGCGTAGCCGGGCGGTGCAGAAAAAAGCCACCGTCATGAGATGCGGTGGCTTGCTGGTTCAAAACTGCTTATCGGATCATGCGGCTTCGTCGTAACAGAGCTCTTCGTCAGATTCGATCATCATCTCAACGATAACTTCCATCTGGGTCGGATAGTCTGCAGCAATTTCGCGCCACTCTTCACAGTCTATGTTCAGGATATTATTCATGGCATATACCTCGCCTGTTTAAAATATAAGCATATACTAATATTCATGGGCGCTGCTGTCAAATGAGATATGTCAATAAAGGATTCTCCTCCTTTTGTAAGAAATTGCGTAATAGCCTGTCTAATGATTGCACCATGGGAATGAATTCTTTGTGAAATCACGACTAGATCTCGAAATGAAACAATATCTCCTCCTGTTTTTTATTGCCTGTATGATCCTCTCAAGTGTTACATCAACGCTGTCTGCTGCAAGCATCACCACGCCTGAAATCGCCTGGCAGCCATCCACTAGTGCCATCTATGAGCAGGCAAAACAGCAAAACAAGCTGGTTTTTCTTGATTTGACCGCTGAATGGTGCCAGTTTTGCAAAAAGATGGATGAGACGACCTATCGCGATGCGGAGGTCGTTGCCTATATCAATGAACATTTCCTGGCGGTGCGTGTCAGCGACGAAGGAGCAGGGGATTTGATCGAGCATTATCGCCGGCACGCACGCCCCGGAACGGTTATGCTGAATGCTGATGGCATTGAGATATTGCACAAACGCGGATATCTGAACCCACAGTTGATGCTGTGGATGATGATGGCGGTGGTGCAGAACCCCTCTCCTGAAGCACACAAATAGCAGCACATATTGAAGAATAAAGCTGAGGAATAACATGGATAGACGCCATTTTCTGAAGATCACTTCGACTGGCGCTGCAGCGACAGCGGCGACAACTGCTTCACTGCCGCTGTTTTCAGCGCCGAAGCAGCAAACGGGTGATGATGGATTGTCAGATCAACAGTGGCGGACGCTGGATGCCGTGTTGGATCATCTCTTTCCATCCGAAGCTGAAGCGCCAGGCGCCAAAGATGTCAAAGCTGTGCACTGGCTTCAACATGTGCTGCTTGATGATGAGACGGATGAAGTGCACAAGCAATTTTTGCGTGCGGGTGTTGTCCAGGTCGATGAGACATCTATGGAGTTGTATCAAAAACCATTCGTTGAGTTGCAGCAGGATCAGCACGAGGCAGTATTGCGCAATATGGAAAAAGGCAAACAGCAGGGCAGGGCGTGGCTGCAGGAGATGATTCGCTATATTTTCGAAGCGCTGCTGAGTGACCCTGTCTATGGCGGCAATCCACAGGCGGTTGGTTGGAAATGGCTGCAGCATATCCCTGGATTTCCCCGTCCCCCGAAAGAGAAGAGATATTTTTTACTATGAGCCACGATTTTGATGTCTGTGTGATCGGAAGCGGCGCCGGCGGCGGGCCTGTCGCCTACGCCCTGGCGGAAGCAGGATATTCTGTGGTGGTTCTGGAAAAAGGGCCATGGTTCACCGAGGAGGATTACTACAAGGATGAGCTCGCCTGCTGTATCCGCAACGCCTATACACCGGATTTGAAGGAGCAGAGCCATGTGGTCGAGACTGAACTGGATGAAGGTGGCTGGAGACGACGGGAAACAGCGCAAGAGAGCTCCTGGAATTTATGGAACGGCAATGTCGTGGGTGGTTCATCGAACTTCATGAGTGGTTTTTTTCATCGTCTCAAACCTGTTGATTTCAAACAGCTCTCGACATTCGGTCCTATTGAAGGAGCCAATGTCACAGATTGGCCCATCAGTTATGCTGATCTCGAACCTTATTACACCAAGGTGGAGCATGTTGTCGGCGTTTCCGGCAGGGTGGTCGATCATCTGCACCAGGAGCCGCGCAGCACCCCTGATTTTCCCTACCCACCGACAGCAGAACATCCCATTTCCGGGCTGATTGACCAGGCGTGTGACAAGCTTGGCATCCATTCGGTGCCAATGCCGCGCGCCATTCTTTCCAAGCCGGATCTTGGCCGTAAAAGCTGCAGCTATAATGGATACTGTGGAAGTTACGGTTGTGCGACCGGCGCCAAGGGGAGTTCCCGGGCGGCGCTGTTGAATCATGCGGTTGCCGGCGGCCGCTGTAAAATCCTGCCCGACTCCCAGGTGACACGCCTGCAGAGCGACAGCAGCGGGAGGATCACGGCAGTCGAGTATCGCGATAGAAATGATGACATCAAGCATGTCGATGCTGCAATTTATGTGGTTGCCTGCCAGGCCGTCGAGACATCACGCCTGCTGTTGAATTCGACGGGTGAGAAGCATCCGCACGGTCTGGCCAACAACAGCGGCCAGGTCGGAAAAAATTTGCTGTTTGCCGGCGGCGGCGCAGGTTCCGGACGTCTGCGCTATGCTGAGTTCTCCACCGAAGAGGCGCAAGCCATGCGTCAGATCGGTCCCTTCATCAACAGGTCGATTTATGACTACTATGTCATCGATGATGCTGACTTTGGAGAGAAACAGAAGGGAGGCACAATTGACTTCGTACACCTGCACCCCAATCCCATTTCACGTGCGACCCGGCAGATGCGTGGCTCAGATGGGTTGTTATGGGGCAAGCCGCTGAAACGCAGGCTGGAACAGCATTTTCGCGAAAGCAGCTATATCAAGGTCGAGGCGTTCTGCGACTGGCTGCCGGTCGATGACTGCTTTGTCTCACTGGATTCAAAGGTCAGGGACAAGTGGAATATGCCGGTGGCAAAGGCGCGCCTGGGCTTTCATGTGCGAAATTTGCAGGTAGGTTGGTACCTGGCGTCAAAAGGCGCTGAAGTCCTGAAGGCCATGGGGGCTGAAAATGTGGTATCTTTTGCATCAGGCTCACCACCGCTGAATCTGATGGCAGGTGGATGCCGTTTTGGTGATGATCCCCAGTCTTCTGTGTTGAATGCGGACTGCCGGGCGCACGATGTCGACAATCTCTACATCACTGATGGCAGTTTTATGCCCAGTGCAGGCAGTGCGCCTTTCACCTGGACTATATACGCCAACGCATTTCGCGTTGCCGACAAGCTCATCGAGCGGCTTGGCGGCAACAAACTTCAACATTCATAAAATAACCTGGAAAGAGTAACCATGAAAAAATACCTGTTAGCCATTGCATTGATGCTTCCCCTGATTGCACATGCAGAAATCGATATCATCACCAAAGAGAGCTCCCATGATGTGCAACAGACCATGGATAAACTCGAAGCGAAGTTAAAAGCGAATGATGTGCAGATTTTTGCCCGCATCGACCACAAGCTGAATGCTGCTGAAGTTGGTATGACACTGGGAGATTCACAGCTGCTGATCTTCGGCAAGCCGCAAGCAGGCACCAAGATCATGCTGAATGACATGGCGGCAGGTCTGGATCTGCCGATGAAAATCCTGGTCTACACAGCTCCCGATGGCAAGACCCGGCTGACATACCGCAATCCGCAGTGGCTGAAAGAGGATTACGCTCTTGATGAGTGTGTCGTCATTGGAAAGCTGGAAACAACATTGGATAAGTTGACCTCTGCAGTTGTCAAATAACGTCATTTCTCAAAAAATGAAAAACTCCCTATTTCATCCTGACAACGAGAGCGCCTACCAGCAGTGGCGCAGGCAGAAGTTGGAGCAGGTTCCTGCTTCAGTTGAGCAGCTGATCGTTGAAGTGAAAGATCTGAAACAGCCGACTGCTTCTGAAATCAGCGCCATTACAGAGCGCTGTGGGCGATCGAATATGGCGGTCTATGCAACGCATGGCGACGTCGATAAGCAGGCATTGATGAAATTTGCCGCCTGTTTTGGACTCAAACGTCTTGATCGTAATGAGGGGGCGGATGATGTGGGCATCACGGATTTGACAGTCTCGAACGATGCCGGCTGGCGTAAAACCTATATCCCTTACACCAATAGGCCTATCAACTGGCATACCGACGGCTATTACAACACTCTGGAGCAGCAGATCAGGGGATTGGTGCTCCATTGTGAAAGGGCTGCTGAAGAGGGAGGGGAGAATGCATTAATGGATCACGAACTCGCCTGGCTGCATCTTCGTGATATCAATCCGGATTACATCCGTGCCCTGATGCAGCCTGATGTGATGCTTATCCCCGCCAATGAAGTGGATGACAAGATCGTGCGGCCCGATCGCACCGGACCGGTGTTCTCGATCGATCAGCTTGGCCATTTGCACATGCGCTATACCGCGCGTCAGCGCAATATCCTGTGGAAGGATGATGTGCTGACCCTGGAGGCGGTCGCAGCACTGCATGAACTACTGAACTCGGAATCAGCGTGGATCTACCAGGCGACGCTGCAGCCCGGCCAGGGATTGATCTGCAATAATGTGCTGCATGATCGTACGGGGTTCACGGATTCGGAGCAACACCGGCGGCTGCTCTACAGACTGCGTTTCTATGACAGGATGGCATCAGTCGCATGATTTCCAATTTTTTACCATGGAACACACGGACAACACGGAATCAGTTTTCCCGTTTATTCAGAACCGTAGGGTGTCAATAAGCTCCGCGCATTGCACCAAAAATTGGTGGGATGCGCTCCGCTTATACCACCCTACGTGTCTGATGTCTGTGCGTGCATTGGTGTAGGAGCGGTATTCTGACCGCGATGCAACATATGCCGAAACTACAGCAGAGTGCGGATGCTTTTGCTGACTTCATCGGCCGAGGCGCCATGCGCCAGTGAAAAGCGCAGCTTGCCGCTCTTGTCGATGATGTAGGTGTAGGAGGTATGATCG
>DAOUQU010000097.1 GCA_030625445.1 Gammaproteobacteria bacterium | reverse complement strand
TTCCTCAACGAGGAGGGCAATCCTGATTTTTGGCGTGATGTGGGTACAGTCGACTCCTACTGGGAAGCCAATATGGATCTCTGCTCTGTGGATCCGGAGCTCAATCTCTACGACCGCAACTGGCCGATCTGGACCTACCAGACCCAGCATCCACCGGCAAAGTTTGTTTTTGACGATAAAGGACGACGCGGTGAAGCGATTGATTCAATGGTCGCCGGGGGAGTCATTATCTCCGGCGCCCGCGTCAAACGTTCGGTCATCTTCTTCGGCACACACGTCCACAGCTATGCGCAAGTCAAAGACAGCGTTATTCTGCCAAAGGTCAACATTGGCAGAAATTGCACCATCCTCAAGACCGTCATTGACAAGGGTTGCTTTATTGCCGAAAACACAGAGATTGGCGTTGACCACGATGAAGACAGACGCCGGGGCTTTCATGTCACCAAAAAGGGCGTCGTGATGGTGACTCCGGAGATGCTCGGACAAAATCTCTTCACCGGCATTTCATCTTAATCCCGGAGACAGACCTATGACTCGACCCGTCAACTTTGTACTGTGCTGGCACATGCATCAACCCTACTACCAGGAAGGCCTGGATGGTGAATACCGCCTGCCGTGGGTCTATCTGCATGGCATCAAGGATTATGCCGATATGGCCGCCCATCTGGAGAACAACCCGCAGATGCGTACGGTGGTCAATTTTGCGCCTATCCTGCTCGAGCAGTTGGATGACTACTCCAGTCAGTTGAGCGGCTACCTCAAAGATGGCGCCGCCATGCATGACCCGCTGCTCAATACCCTGGCGGGCGTGACGCCAATACCGAAAGCCCCGGAAGGACGTCAGCAGCTGATAAACGCCTGCCGCAGAGCGCATGCGCCGCGCATGATCGATCCCTACAAGCACTTCAGCATGCTCAGCCATATCTTTGATGATATGCCGGATGAGATCCCTGAAATGCGCAGCTTCTGTCTCGACTATCTGCATGAGCAGTTTTTTATCGATCTGCTGATGTGGTATCACATTGCCTGGCTGGGTTGCTCCCTGAAGCAGAGTGACATCGTGCAGTCACTGATGGAGAAGGGAAAACAGTTTTCACAGCAGGACCGTAGAGCGCTGATGGAGGTGATTCATGAGGCGATGGCGGGACTGATCCCTCGCTACAGGGCGCTGGCTGAGAGCGGCCAGATAGAACTCTCGATGTCCCCCTATGCGCATCCGATCGTTCCATTGCTGAATGATTTTGCCAACATGCGTGATGCCCAGCCTGATGATCCTGCGCCGGAGCAGAGTAGATACCCGGGGGGAGAAGAACGCTCCCGCTGGCATCTGCAGCATGGCATCGAAGTTTTTGAAGGTTTTTTTGGCCACAAACCCAAAGGTGTATGGCTCTCTGAAGGCGGTCTCAGCGATGACGCCATCGCACAGCTCGCTGATATCGACATTGAGTGGACAGCTTCAGGTGAAGCACTGTGGAGAAACAGCTGCGTTGAAAATACGGGCTGCGATCCCAATGATGGGACCGGGGTGCGCCCCCTGTTTATGCCCTACCGTCTCAATGATCTGCACACCAGGATCTATTTCCGTGACGATGGACTCTCTGATCTGATCGGTTTCGAGTACAGCGACTGGCATGCGGATGATGCAGTAGCTGACTTTGTCAAACATGTCGAAACAATTGCTGACGGTCTTGGAGAAGACGCCGACAAACATGTGATCTCCGTGATTCTCGATGGTGAAAATGCGTGGGAATACTACCCCAATAATGGCCGCTATTTCCTCGACGGACTCTACAAGGCGTTGATCAAAAGCGACAAAATCAGGGTCCGGACCTATGCAGAGATGGATCATAAGATCCGTGAAGAGCAACTCACCTCCCTGGTTGCAGGCAGCTGGGTTTATGGCACTTTCTCGACATGGATCGGCAGCAAAGATAAAAACCGCGCCTGGGATCTGCTGGTTGAAGCCAAGCAGAGCTATGATGAAGCGATTGCCGGGAAAAAATTCACTAAAGCGAAACGTGCGCGTATCGAAAAGCTGCTGGCCGTCTGCGAAAGCTCCGATTGGTTCTGGTGGTTCGGGGATTACAACCCCTCCGGCAGCGTCAATGATTTCGATAAACTGTTTCGCATACAGCTGAAGACGCTCTATACAATACTCGGCAAAACCCCTCCCGAGAGTCTCGATACGCCCGTCTCTGTCGGCGGCGGCGATATGGAGAATGCCGGAACCATGCAAAGAGGGTCATCAGGCGCCTGAACTATGTCACCATTTCAAATGAACCAGCGTCGTGCAGGCATTCTGCTGCACCCTACATCCCTGCCCTCGCATACCTTCGATGATGCGGAGAGGTGGCTCGATTTTCTGGCGCTTTCCGGCATCACTGTATGGCAAATGCTGCCTCTCGGCGTTCCGCAGGACGGACTCTGTCCCTATCAGTGCAACTCTGCATTTGCCACCAATCCGGCGCTGCTGAAAGAGATCCCGGCACTGGACGAGAGTGACCCCGGCTTTGCCGCTTTTCATGACCGCCAGCGTTTCTGGCTGGATGACTATGCGCTGTTCGTTCTCCTCAAAAACCGTTTTGAGCAGAAGCCCTGGTATCAATGGCCCGAGGAGTATAAGTTCCGTGACTCTGCCGCACTGGATGAATTACGCCGCACTCATAAGCAGCAGTTGCAGCTGATTCGCTGGGAGCAGTATCAACTCTATGCCGCCTGGCAAAAAATCCGCCGGCATGCTGCAGAGTCCGGAGTCGCACTATTCGGCGACATCCCCATCTTTGTCGCCCACGACAGCGCTGATGTGTGGGTATGGCCGGAGTTCTTCCTGCTCGATGAAGAAGGTATGCCAACCGTAGTCACAGGCGTCCCGCCGGATTACTTCTCTGCAGACGGGCAACGCTGGGGCAATCCCCACTATAACTGGGAGCGCATGCAGCAGGATGGCTTCAAGTGGTGGCTGCAGCGGCTGCAGCATCACTTCGAGTGGTTCGAGCTGGTGCGCATCGACCACTTTCGCGGTCTGATTGCTGTGTGGGAGATCGACGCGCAGTGTGAAACTGCGGTTGACGGTTTCTGGCAGGAGACCCCCGGAGAGCAACTTCTGGCTGCACTGCAACAGCAGATGGGCGAGTTGCCGCTGGTTGCGGAAGATCTCGGCGTCATCACCGATGAAGTGATTGCATTGAAACAGCAGTTTCATCTGCCTGGCATGGCGGTGCTGCAATTCTCATTCGACCACTTCGATGACAACCCGCATAAACCCCCGAACATCCTGCCGAATACGGTCAGCTATACCGGCACGCATGACAATGACACGACGCTCGGCTGGTATCGCTCCATCGATGATAAGGAGCGGTTGCATGTCGATGAAGTCCTCGGAATCGATACGGAAGAGCAGGTCGTCGATGCCATGATTACAACCGCCCTCGACAGCAGGGCCAATCTGGCTGTGATTCCTCTTCAGGATTGCCTCTCTCTGGACTCGGAGGCGCGTATGAATACCCCCGGAACAATCGAAAACAACTGGCTTTGGGCTTTCACCTGGAAACAGCTGGATATCCCGACAGTGAGCCAAAAAATATATACAAGGTTGGAAGAATCCAACAGGATCGTCACATGAACAACAGCTTACAACAACTGCAAAATGGAACCCACCACGACCCGTTTGAAACACTGGGCCGCCACCCCGACGGCGATGGCGAGGTATTTCGCGCCTTCATGCCGATGGCCGAAGAGGTCGAACTGATCGGCTACGGCAAGATGATGCGCGTCGAAGGTTCCGAGATGTTTGAAGCACATCTCGGCAGCAGGGAAGCCGCTGCAATCCCACACCATTTCAAACTCAGGTGCATCGAGAAAGCAACCGGGAAAGGCCGGGAGTTTCACTCACCCTACAGCTTTACCCCACAGGTTGGCGATATAGATATACACCTCTTCGCACAGGGCAAACACAAACAGGCATGGAAATTTCTTGGCGCACATCTGAAGACAATCGATGGCGTCAGCGGCTGCCTCTTCTCCATCTGGCTTCCCGACGTCCAGCGCATCAGTGTGGTCGGTGATTTCAATGGTTGGAACGGCCTGCGTCATCCGATGCGCAACCGCGGTTACTCCGGCATCTGGGAACTCTTTATTCCCGGCTTGCAGGCTGGCGACAGTTATAAATATGAAATCTTCACCCGCAACGGCGACATCAAGCTGAAAGCCGACCCCTATGGTCAGCAGATGGCGCAGCGCCCCGACACCACCTCGGTTATCGCCAGCAAGGAGCTCTACAACTGGCGGGACAGCGACTGGCTGAAGAAGCGCGCCAGCAGCAACTGGCAACATCAACCGATGTCTGCTTATGAAGTGCATGTCGGCTCCTGGAGACTGGATGAAGAGGGGAGGTTCCTGAACTTCCGTGAGATTGCCGATCAAATGGTGCCTTATGTGAGCGGTCTGGGTTACACCCATATTGAACTGCTGCCGATGATGGAGCACCCGCTGGATGAGTCCTGGGGCTACCAGGTGAGCGGCTATTTCGCCCCCTCCTCGCGCCATGGCGCGCCGGATGACTTCCGCTATTTCGTCGATCTCTGCCATCAGCATGATATCGGCGTCATTCTTGACTGGGTTCCGGCCCACTTCCCCAAAGATGACTTCGCGCTCGCCAGACTGAATGGCAAAACCCTGTATGAGCACGCCAACCCCAAACGCGGAGAACACATGGACTGGGGCACGCTGATCTTCGACTATGGCCGCAACGAGGTGCGCAACTTTTTGATCGCCAATGCGCTCTACTGGATCGAGGAGTTTCATATCGACGGCCTGCGCGTCGATGCCGTCGCCTCGATGATCTATCTCGACTACTCGCGGGAAGAGGGTCAATGGGAGCCCAACGAGTACGGCGGCCGCGAGAATCTCGAAGCCATCGCCTTTCTGCGTGAGACCAACGAAGTGATCCATGCCGACTTTCCCGGCGTTGTCACCATCGCGGAGGAGTCCACGGCATTTGCGATGGTGTCGCGCCCCACCAGCATGGGCGGACTGGGATTCTCCATGAAGTGGAACATGGGCTGGATGCACGACACCCTCTCCTACTTCGAAGCCGACCCCGTCTACAGACAGCATCACCAGGACAGTCTCACCTTCAGCCAGCTCTACGCCTGGACAGAGAACTTCGTACTCCCCTTTTCACATGACGAGGTCGTGCATCTGAAAGGCAGCATGCTGGAGAAAATGCCGGGCGACAACTGGCAAAAATTTGCCAACCTGCGCCTGATCTACACCTACCAGATGTGCCACCCAGGCAAGAAACTGATTTTCATGGGCAGCGAGTTCGCACAATGGGAAGAGTGGAACGAGAAAACCGCGCTCGACTGGCCGCTGCTGGAAATCGATACCCACCAGGGCGTCAGCAAACTCTCTGCTGATCTGAATCATCTCTACAGGGAGTCCCAGGCTCTGCACTACTACGACTTCGATCCGCAGGGGTTTCAGTGGATTGACTGCACCGACAAGCAGCAGTCGGTCATCAGCTTTCTGCGTCATGGTCCGCAGGGGTCGCTGGCGATGATTTTCAATTTCACCCCGGTTCCGCGCGACAACTACCGCATCGGCGTACCTGCGGCATCCGCCTACAAGGAGATCCTCAATTCCGACTCAAGCTACTATGGCGGGTCAAACATGGGCAACCAGGGCAAAATCAAGACTGAAGCAGTCGCAAACATGGGATTCGAGCAATCCATCGTGCTGACGCTGCCACCGCTGTCAGGTGTTATTCTGCAGGCGATTGATTAGGGAAGCTCTGATCAAGTCGCTTCGCCTACGTCACATATGGATGTATAAGTGTCGCCACAGGGAGGATGCCGGAAGAGACCGGGGGGGGTATCCACTCACCCCCTGAAAGCAGATACAGGTACTGCATCCCTGTTCAGGGTTGTTCAGGTGCCGCCTGCTGTGGTGCTTTATTTTCCGGCTGATCCACACCTATGAACAGTGCGATCAGATTGGCCAGTTCGGCCTTGAACTCCTCAGCCAGTTGCTCCCATCTCTGCACATAGTGCTGCAGTTTTTGATCACTAAGACGAGCAAGCTTTTCTGTCACGATGATTAATTGCTGTCCGGCGCTGGCGATGCTTTCGATAGTAGGGTTTTTCAATGCATCGCTGGATGACTGCAGGGCTTCAACCGACTCCTTGATATCCGAGCGGCTTGCCTCAGTATTGCCTGGTTGCCCGACCTCATCACCTGGCTCCTGCAACTCTTCGACGGCCTCTTCCAGAGAACGGACAAATTCATCAAGCAGTCCTTGCATTCTGCCGCCGGCGGCGTCAATGGTCTTGTCCATTTGATTGTGATAATCCCCGGCCATCTGCTCGAGTTGACCCACGAAGGCTGCAATTTGTCTCGCAGCACTTTCAGAGGAGGCTTCAACCTGGCGCTGGATATTTTGCCCCAACGATGTCAA
>DAOUQU010000177.1 GCA_030625445.1 Gammaproteobacteria bacterium | reverse complement strand
GGATGACGTGTTTTGGAGATATTTCTACTGATAGATATTTAAGAATCGCTGTACTAGGCGGTTATTCATGCTGAAATAACACCCCAACTCAGCAACATTCCATACACTAATCCGACAATCATTAAGATGATAATAAATATTAGCAACGCCTTTACAATCTTCATTAAATGCTGCCCTCAAGGTGATCTGCTCAGGAGATAGTAATACTACCACCTTATACTCGCGGCTAACGAAACATCAAACCCGGCCACTGAGCCGGATTTTCAGTGATATTCATTTCTTCTCCTTTATTTGAGTTCTAATGATCCAGATCAATAAATATCCCCCTAAACCTGCTATATCATAATAAATGAATCATTTGTTATCTAATTAAGAAAAAGGGAGGACAAATGGGTATGCCAGAGCAAGACAGGTGTAAACAGGCAATTGTAGAAATCAGAGAGACAATTCCGAATCGGCTCAGAGAGCTGGACGAACAATTCATGGAGATGCTTGATTCCGGGGGGAAATGTGATTCCACCGGGCTATATGCTGAAGCCATGACGGATCTGGTGTTTGATGTGGTTGAACACGCTATTTTTTCCCACACAGACAACACTGAAGGCCTGGAAGCGTTCAAGGATCGTTTACAAGAGTCGATTCATACACTCGATATTGCCATAAGTGTGGTGAGTGGGCGTGAGTATACAAGTGCCGATTGGCATAAACAGTTTGACGAGATGATGAACCAACATCATTAAGTGTACTGTTATTGAAGATCAACAACCCCGGCCATTGAGCCGGGTTTTTTGTGGCTACGCTAAAAAGCTGCTGTTGAGCGTTCGCATCTTTCTTGTACGACTTCTTCAATCAGCCGTCCGGTATCTGGATGAGTTCTAACTACCGTGCGCGCGCCAGTTGACTTGTGAAATGCCACCCCCCGATCAATACAATTTTGCATTGCTTCTTTATCATCACTACATGCTGCCAACATTAGCAACAGCGATAATCCAACAGATACAGTCAGGATTCTCTGCATATAGTTCTCTTGATTTGAGGAAAACCACTGAGCCAGGTTTATTTTGCCTGCTACCCCGCACGGAATAACCATAAAATAACCGCACGGGCATAAAAAAAGAGGCTACGAATTAACGTAACCTCTTGATTTATATGGCGTCCCCAAGGGGAGTCGAACCCCTGTTACCGCCGTGAAAGGGCGGTGTCCTAGGCCTCTAGACGATGGGGACATGGACAGTTTTTTAACCTGTTCAGGTTACTTCTATTTGCCGATTGAATCAGCGATGTGCATTTTAGTTCAATCGGTTACAGAATCAAGAAAATCGTGCAATTAATTCTGGTGGAGCTACGCGGGATCGAACCGCGGACCTCAACACTGCCAGTGTTGCGCTCTCCCAGCTGAGCTATAGCCCCGAAAGAGGCGCGTATTATGGGGAGTTCGCGCACCGTTGTCAATATGTAGTTTCAGCAAATCGCATATGGCGCATTCTGCCTCAGATCTCCCCCTCACCCTGATCCTCTCCCGGAGGGAGAGGGTAATGTTGTTTGATGCTTCCAGTTGAAGCGCAGCATAGTGTTATCGGCATAAGCCAGATCCGCGATGGCGATGATGGCTCCGTCGTCAGTAATCAGCGGTATCCTGCTGCGTTGCCAGGGTGGGATCTCAAGCTGCCGGAATATCGATTTCAGGGAGCGTTGATGCTGATGCCAGAACATGCCGTCTCCTTCCCTTCTGAAACGCACTTTGAGCTGTTGCTGCTGACCTTCAAGCATCTGCAGCTTCCCCAGCTGTGATGGCAGATTCAATGGCTGTTGTGTGTGCCACTCGATCTCTATGGCGGCATCATGTTGCGGCAGGCGTCTATCCGCATAGAGGAGGCTGTTATAGCGTCTCAGCTCCACATCGCCCCAGCTGATCTGCGGAATACGTTGGCTATCGACAGTGAGCTGCTGCACGAATTCGGCGAGACGTTTTGCCGGTGGAGGCGGCAACCCGAGCTGCTGCAGCCAGTGACGCAGCAGCAGTTTCTGCCATGCATGCGGCTGTTGCAGCAGAGGTTTAAGCAGTAACCGACCAGGCATTGCAATCATACCCTGCAACAGTTTGTCACTCTCCTGCTCCAGCAGCAGCGCTGATTCACCCAGATGGCTGGCACTGTCAGCGACACTGGCCGCTGCTGCTGGCCAGCGCTGTGTCAGCCGCGGCATGATTTCATGGCGCAGATAGTTGCGATTGAAGTCTGTCAGTGCGTTGCTGGGGTCATCGATCCATTTCAGTTTGTGTTCTATGGCATACGCCTCAATCTGTGAACGGGAGACGCCCAGCAGTGGCCGTGCCAGCCACCCCTCTCCGAAGTGACGAATCACCGGCATGGCGGCCAACCCCTTGACGCCGCTTCCGCGCATGAGATTCAGCAGCAGGGTTTCAGCCTGATCATCGCGATGATGGGCGGTTAACAAGATCTCCTGTGGCTGCATCAACTGCTGTATCGCTGCGTAGCGTGCCTCTCTTGCCAGCGCCTCGAGGCTCTCTCCTGTGACCGGCTGCAGTGACAGGGAGACTCTCTCCAATGGAATATCCAGCTGTCGGCAAAAGTTCTTACAATACCTGCTCCACGTGGATGACTCCAGCTGCAGTCCATGATCGATGTGGACAGCAGTCACCTCAGCATCAATTTGATCTTTGATGGATGCCAGCAGATGCAGCAGTACAGTGGAGTCGAGGCCGCCTGATAAAGCCAGCAGATAGCGCTTTGTTGGCGGGAGAAGAGAGAGTTGCTTGAGCAGCGTGTTTGAATTGATGGGGAGGTTCAAGATTGCTCCATATCCCTCATTCCCTCGCTCCCGCGTGGGAATGCATACGTCACTCTATGCATCGCTGAACTCCTCAGATATTTCCAGGCCAGGTATGGGTTCCCACGGAGGACCGTGGGAACCAGTGAACACAAAATACCACAACACAAAAATTCAGGCTTCGGCGAAACTTCCGTAGCTCATGAGGCGCTGATAGCGCTGCTCCAGCAGTTGTTCCAGCGGAATTCCCTGTAGCTCGTCAAGCGAGGAGATCAGCGACTCGCGCAGCGTCGCAGCCATGCTTTCCGGATCACGGTGCGCCCCGCCGAGGGGTTCATCGATGATGCCGTCGATCAGCTCGAGCTTCTTGAGGTGCTGCGAGGTAATCGCCATCGCCTCTGCAGCCAGGGATGCTTTTGCTGCATCTTTCCACAGGATGGATGCACAGCCTTCAGGTGATATCACCGAGTAGGTGCTGTACTGCAGCATGTTGAGACGATCACAGACTCCGATCGCCAGTGCGCCGCCTGAACCGCCCTCACCAATCACCGTGCCGAGGATTGGCGTTTTGAGTTGCGACATTTCGCGCAGGTTGCGTGCAATGGCCTCACTCTGCCCGCGCTCTTCGGCGCCGACGCCGGGATAGGCTCCGGGTGTATCTATAAAGGTCAGGATCGGCAGCTTGAAACGTTCGGCCAGCTCCATGACCCGCAATGACTTGCGGTAACCTTCCGGACGGGGCATGCCGAAATTACGTTCCAGCTTTTCGTTTGTATCCCTGCCCTTCTGATGACCGATGATGACCACAGGCTTGCCATCGAGACGCGCCAGGGCTGTAATAATTGCCTGGTCATCCGCAAACGCACGATCACCATGCAGCTCTTCAACATCGTCGAAGATGCGCTCCACGTAGTCAAGAAAATAGGGGCGCAGTGGATGCCTGGCAACCTGGGAGACCTGCCACGGGGTGAGCTTTGGGAAAATTGTGCGGGTCAGCTCCCGACTCTTTGACTCCAGGGTTGCAATCTCGTCCTGGATATTGATCTCCGCGTCACTGCCAACATGACGTAGTTCATCAATCTTCGCCTCGAGTTCAGCGATCGGCTGTTCAAAATCGATAAAGTTCAGGTCCATAGGACAATCCTGGGTGGTAAGTTCTCAAAAAGCCACTGCATAGCATGCATATTGTCACTTCTCACTTGGGTCAAAATGAAATGGCATCTAAGCCTCTTGCAAAACTCCATAATTCGTCATTCCGGCGAAGGCCGGAATCTATAGAATCAACCACTTACAAATCGAGAAAATGGATTCCGGCTAAAAACATGCCGGAATGAC
>DAOUQU010000134.1 GCA_030625445.1 Gammaproteobacteria bacterium | reverse complement strand
GATTTCCAGCAGTCGTTGCGCCCCTTGATCCAGCCGCGTTGCTCGGCTTTCAAGGTTTTGAGCTCTTCGGCAGGATAGCTTTCAGTTGCCAGCTTGAAATATTTGGCCAACTTGCGATCGAGCGCTGCAAATTCATCATTTTGACAGATAAGTTTCTCGATGCTGCCGCTCGCCTTGCTGCAGTCAAAAGAGGGTTCCGCAGCCTGGCTGGTGGATATGAAGCCGAGTAGGGTGATTATGGATAGGATTCGAGAAAAATGCATTGTTTTACTCCTACAAAAGCTGTGTGCCGAATGATAAGAAGTAAGGGGCGCAGTAGCAAGCTGGAATTGTGCGGGGCTTGATAACGACTCATTGCAAAAGGCCGTTTCCGAGATGGAACGAGGCCTCAATGATGCGGATCTTGGAGGCCATGTCTACAAAAAGCGGATTGCTCTTCAAAAACGAGGCAAGAGTGGTGGCGCTCGAACGATCATCGCTTTCAAACTAGAGAATAAAGCCTTTTTCATGTATGGCTTTGCCAAGAACAAGCGGGCGAATGTTTCAATGAAGGAGTTGAAGGCGCTTAAACTATTGGCGACGCATTTACTGAGTTATGATGATAAGAGGTTGACGAGGGCCTTGCGTGTCAATGAACTGATAGAGGTGGACAACGATGGATAAATCGATACTGGATACAATTCATGAGACAGCTGATAGACTTCATAAAGCTGGAGTCATGGATGCCACAACCATGCGAGAGTTTGATGCCTTATGCCTGCCACCTGTAAAAAAGTATACAGCTGCCCAAATTAAACAAATCCGGCTATATAACAAAGCAAGCCAGGCAGTATTTGCTGTTCATCTGAATATCAGCCTCTCCACCATACAGAAATGGGAGCGGGGTCAAAAAAAGCCAAACGGGGCATCCCTGAAGTTGCTTGATCTTGTGGACCGTAAAGGGCTGGAGTTTATGGCGTAAGGATCTACCCCGGGTTAGGGACAACTTGAACCAGTAATTTATCCTTGTGGAGTTCTGAGTGTTGGCAACCGCCTGGGTTTGCATGCGGAGCAATGCGCGGTGCTAATCGCGCCCTGCGAAATGCTTGTGGAAACCAGCTCATTCGGGTGGTATGAAGGTGGGTAAATTTCCGCAAAAAAATAAACCCGCTATATATCAGCGGGTTATCTCTCTATATTGGCGGAGAAGGAGGGATTACTCCGGACGTCCTGCCCTTCGCCCCTTCGGGGTCTGCCTGCGGCAGCTAAAATCGCTTCCTGCGATTTTATCAAACCCTCTATCGGGTTCTCATCCCTCCCTGTCCAATAATGGTTCAAGGATCAATAACAGATATGGGATTATATAGCAGAGGTTATATCTGGCGGAGAAGGAGGGATTCGAACCCTCGATACGTTGCCGTATACACACTTTCCAGGCGTGCTCCTTCAGCCACTCGGACACTTCTCCAGAAGGGCGGGATTGTATAGAAAGTGCGTGTTTAACGCAATTGAATTCTGTGCAGAAAATAAGCAGCACAATCCTCAAAATTCGATATAATGGCGAGCTTAATGGTGACACGCATGGGTCCCCTCGCAACGATAGATTGTGAACCCGGTCAGGCCTGGAAGGGAGCAGCCGCAGCAGTTGATTCGTGTGCCGGGGTGTGGCTTGTGCGGGTCACCTCCTAATTTCTGACTCTATGTTTCAATACGTCTACTGATATGTCTTACGAGGTGCTGGCGCGAAAGTGGCGGCCTCACAGCTTTGACGAGCTGGTGGGGCAGCAGCATGTTGTGCAGGCGCTTTCCAATGCGCTGGACAATGATCGTCTGCATCATGCCTATCTCTTTACCGGCACCCGCGGTGTCGGTAAAACCACCCTGGCGCGGATTTTTTCCAAAGCCCTGAACTGCGAAGAGGGTATCTCTTCGAAGCCCTGCGGTGAGTGCAGCTCCTGTCAGGAGATCGATCAGGGGCGTTTCATCGATCTGCTGGAGGTTGATGCGGCTTCACGCACCAAGGTCGATCAGACCCGTGAACTGCTCGAAAATGTTCCCTACGCGCCTGTGCGGGGACGCTACAAGGTGTACCTGATCGATGAGGTGCATATGTTTTCTGCGGGCAGTTTCAATGCGCTGCTGAAGACACTTGAGGAGCCGCCTCCGCATGTCAAGTTTCTGTTGGCAACAACAGATCCGCAAAAACTACCCATGACGGTCCTGTCACGTTGCCTGCAGTTTGGTCTGAAGCGTTTGACGCCGGATCAGATTAGGGGTCAGCTGCAGCATATTCTGACTTCCGAAAAAATTGATTTTGATGCGCAGGCGCTTGCGCTGCTGGCTTCAGGTGCTGACGGCAGTATGCGTGACGGATTGAGTCTGATGGATCAGGCGATTGCTTTTGGCGGCGGTGAAGTGCGCGAATCCCAGGTGCAGGTGATGCTGGGGACGGTTTCGCGTGACTATGTCTATGGACTGCTGGATGCAGTTGCCTGTGGTGACGGCGCACTGCTGATGGAGCGCATCGCTGAAGTCGCCGAGCGTGCTCCGGATTTTCGCTCGGTGCTGGATGAGATGCTGCGTATTCTGCATCGCATTGCCATCGAGCTGGCAGTGCCCGGTGTGGAGAGGGATGAGGCGGATGCATCCCGATTGTCGCAATTGGCAAATTGCCTGCAACCTGAAGAGGTGCAGCTCTATTATCAGATTGGAGTTACCGGCAAGCGGGATATGTTTCATGCCCCTGATCTGCGCAGCGGCTTCGAGATGGTGCTGCTGCGCATGCTGGCTTTTCGACCTGATGCCGGGGGGAGCAGGCCGCAGAAGGCTGTGGCGGAGAAGAGAACGCAACAGCGTCCCGCTGCCACTGCTTCCCCTGCACAGTCAACACCGCAGCCCGGCAATCAAAAAATTCAGCAGGCATCTCCAAACTATGCTTCAGACCAGCAGACAACAACTCCGCAAGCGCCACCTGCTCAAACATCAACCGCAGATGACTGGTCCGCGATTGTTGCAGCACTTGACCTGGGCGGGGTGAGTCGTCAACTGGCGGTAAATTGCGTATTAAAAAGCATCGATGAGAAGAAGGTCTGCCTGACGCTTCAGCAGAATCACCGCGCATTGAAAAGTGAGATGTCTGAAAGACGTTTGCAGACAGCGTTGTGTGAACATTTCAATAATAAATCACTGCTGCTGGAGATCGAAATTGGCGAACTTGGCAGCGATACTCCGGCGCAGCAGCAGGCGCAGGCCGATGAACAAAAAGTTGTGGATGCACGCGAACAGATGGCGCAGGATCCGTTAGTCAAAGCTGCCCGGCAGCAGTTGGGCGCAACGCTGCTCGAAGAGACGGTCAAACCGGTTTAGGCAGTTCTGATATTTTTGTCATTGCGAGGAACGAGGCTTCCACGCCTGCCGTACATGGATGTACAAATGCCGTGAGCGCAGGATGCGCAGGAACGGCCTACGGTGATACAGCAGATTAATTCATAGGGTAGAAGGTATTAAATATGATAAAAGGCGGACTCGGCAACATGATGAAGCAGGCGCAGAAGATGCAGGAAGATATGCAGAAGGCGCAGCAGCAGCTTGCCAATGAAGAGGTGACTGGTGAATCAGGCGGCGGCATGGTGAAGGTGACCATGAATGGCAAACATGAGGTTCGACGCATAGCGATCGACGATACCCTGGTTGGAGATGATAAGGATATGCTGGAAGATCTGGTCGCTGCAGCTTTCAATGATGCCGCTCATCGTGTGGCGGAGATGGCGGAGCAGAGCATGTCCGGTCTCACTTCAGGATTGAATTTGCCGCCGGGATTCAAGCTGCCCTTCTGATGGCGCAGGGACTGCTGAAAAACCTCATCGATGCGCTCTGCTGCCTGCCCGGAGTAGGTCAAAAGTCTGCTCAGCGCATGGCTTTTTATCTCCTGGAACGCGATCGTGATGGTGGCAAACACCTCGGCGAGCTATTGCACCAGGCGATGCAGAAAATTGGCCGCTGCAGCCGCTGCCGTACCCTCACTGAGCTGCAAACCTGCTCGATCTGCAGCAGCCAGCGTCGTGACAATACGCTGTTGTGCGTGGTTGAGACCCCCGGAGAGCTTGAGGCGATCGAGCAGTCAACCGACTATTGCGGTTTTTTCTTTGTGCTGCACGGTCGCCTGTCGCCGCTCGATGGGCTGGGTCCAGCCGAGATCGGGATGGAGGAGTTGCAGCAGCGCCTTGCCGAGGGAGAGATTGCAGAGGTGATTCTGGCGACAAATCCGACGGTTGAAGGTGAGGCGACGGCTCACTACATCAGCGAAATGGCCGCTCGCTACAACGTGCTTACTACACGTATCGCACATGGCGTGCCGCTGGGTGGTGAACTGGAATACCTGGATGGCGGCACCCTGTCGCATGCGATATCCGGCCGCCGTGAATTCCAATAAGAGAGAGGAGTAACTGAAATGGCAGATGATTGTCTCTTTTGCAAGATTGCAAATGGTGATTTCAATACCGAGTTTGTCTATGAGAGTAATGATGTGGTGGCTTTTCGGGACCTCAATCCACAGGCATCAACGCATATCCTGGTGATTCCACGCCAGCATATTGCGACTCTCAACGAGATCGATGCAGGGAACTCGGAAATTGTCGGCAGGATGTACATTGCCGCCAAAGAGATCGCCGCCAGCGAAGGCCTGGCTGAACGGGGTTACCGCGCGGTGATGAATTGCAATGCAGATGCCGGGCAGACCGTGTTTCATATTCACATGCACCTGCTCGGTGGCAAACCGATGGGATGGCCGCCCTGGCCATAGCGTATTCCATTGTCAATATAGCGTTGTATCATCGCGGTCAGATGACCGCTCCCACATCATGAGTCTGCGCAGTCTGTAGGAGCCGGCCTTCTGGCCGCGAAAGCATGTAAGGCGCAATAATCGCAGGGCATTGCGCCGCATGTCCGGGCTTCATTCAGTCGTCAGCAGCTCTTTAAGCATGCGCTGATAGATGCTGCTCAACAGATCGAGATCCTTAACAGCAACGCATTCATCGACCTGGTGAATGGTTTTATTCAATGGCCCGAGTTCCAGCACCTGGGCCCCTGTGGGGGCAATGAAGCGTCCGTCGGAGGTGCCGCCGGAGGTGGAGAGTTTGCTCTCGTATCCGGCAATTTCAAGAACCGCTGTTTGCGCCGCCTCGACCAGTTCCCCCG
>DAOUQU010000051.1 GCA_030625445.1 Gammaproteobacteria bacterium | reverse complement strand
AGATAAAATAAACTTCCTCGTGCAGGTCGTGAACCGGAATCTTTCTCTCGCCGACGTGGCCGATGCCATCCGGCGCTTCCATCACCTGAGTTTTGAAGATCCGGAGATTGTAGCACCTAGTAAAAAAGGAATCGTTGTCTCGCTCATCCGGAGATTTTTGTCGGATCATCTGTCTTACATAAATGTTGCGAAAAACTATATCCGAATCGGGGATTTCTATCACTTACTGGAACGCGTCATATTCAGCGCCGAAAGCCGTCTGGGTATGGGTCATGCGTGCGACCCTACCGTCCAGAGTATCCAGCAGCATGGCGAGAAAAATCGCCAGCGCAGCTTTATCGTAGTGACCGTCGATGGCGGCAAGAATGGCGAAAAAGCCGCTGAAGAGCGCCGCAGTCGTCAGCAGATTGGGCAGCAGGTAGATGCCGCGTTTTGGGTTTTTATCACTCATGAGAGGAGATTATAACCCAAAGGATGGCGGATTTTTGAGGTATCCTCTCGTTCCCACCGTCCCCGGTGGGAATGCATACGGGGTGATATTCGACACCAGGTCTGCATTCCCACGCAGGAGCGTGGGAACGAGGAAAAATACGTCATTCCCACGAAGGCGGGAATCCATAGAGTCAACCACTTACAGATCAAGACAAATGGATTCCGGCTAAAAGCATGCCGGAATGACGGGGTGCTTAGTTCTTGCTGTGATCGACGATCTTGTTGGCCTTGATCCAGGGCATCATGTCGCGCAGGCGTGCGCCGACTTTTTCGATCTGATGCTCGCGCCCGATACGGCGCTTGGCTTTCATGGTTGCCTGCCCTGCCTGGTTTTCGAGGATGAATTCACGTGCGAATTCGCCATTCTGAATTTCAGTGAGGATACGCTTCATCTCCGCCTTGGTTTCGGCGTTGATGATGCGCGGACCGCGTGTCAGGTCGCCATACTCTGCGGTATTGGAGATCGAGTAGCGCATATTGGCGATGCCGCCTTCGTACATCAGGTCAACGATCAGCTTGAGTTCGTGAAGACACTCGAAATAGGCCATCTCGGGAGCATAACCGGCTTCAGTGAGGGTTTCGAAGCCCGCCTGCACCAGCGCTGTTGCGCCGCCGCAGAGCACCGCCTGCTCGCCGAAGAGATCCGTTTCGGTCTCTTCGCGGAAATTGGTCTCGATGATACCCGCACGACCGCCGCCGTTGGCCGAAGCATAGGAGAGCGCTGTCTCCTTTGCCGTACCTGTTGCATCCTGATAGACAGCGATCAGGCTTGGAACACCGCCGCCCTGCGTATAGGTGGCACGCACCAGGTGACCCGGCCCCTTGGGAGCAATCATGATGACATCGAGATCTTCCCGTGGAGCGATCTGCTCGTAGTGAATGTTGAAACCGTGGGCAAATGCCAGTGCAGCGCCTTCCTGGATATTGGGTGCGATCTTGTCCCGATAGAGCGTGGCCTGATGTTCATCAGGAGCAAGAATCATGACGACGTCCGCACTCTTTACAGCATCCTCGATGGACTTGACGCTCAAACCGGCTTTTTCAGCCTTGTGCGCCGATGTGGAGTCGGGACGCAGGCCGACAGTGACATCAACGCCGGACTCCTTGAGATTGTTCGCATGCGCATGACCCTGTGAGCCATATCCAATGATGGTGACCTTTTTTCCCTGAATGAGAGAGAGATCGCAGTCTTTATCGTAATAAACGTTAATTGCCATTGTTTTGCCTAGAGAGGTTTTAAGTTTTAGGTTTTAGGTTTTCCCCCTCTCCCATTGGGAGAGGGTTGGGGTGAGGGGTAAGTTACAGTGTCAGCGATTTGACGCCGCGCGCAATGCCGCTGACGCCTGTTCTGACGACCTCGATGACGTGGTCCTCGGGAATGACATGCACGAAAGCATCCAGCTTGTCGGTGTCGCCTGTCATCTCTATCACGTAACTGTTGTCGCTGACATCGATAATCTTGCCGCGAAAGATCTCTGCAAGACGCTTGATCTCTTCACGCATCTCTTTTTCTGCACGCACCTTGATGAGCATCATTTCACGTTCGATGTGGTCACCTTCAGAGAGATCCATCAGCTTGACCACATCGATCAGCTTGTTGAGCTGCTTGGTGATCTGCTCAAAGACGGTTTCGCTGCATGTCGTCACCAGCGTCATGCGCGACAGTGAAGGATCATCAGTCGGGGCGACGCAGAGTGACTCGATGTTGAAACCACGCGCACTGAACAGAGCGGAAACATTCGACAGCGCGCCGGCTTCATTCTCCATCAGGAGAGAGATTATGTGACGTTTCATCGTTGATCTCCCTGTTTCAATGCAGGAGACATCGCCATTTCATGATGCCCCTTGCCCGCTTTAATCATTGGATAGACATTTTCGGTCGGATCAATCACGATATCCAGAAATACCAGTTCATCCTTGCGATCAAAGGCCTCCTGCATGGCGGCCTCCAGATCCGACGGCTTGGTGACGCGCATACCGACATGGCCAAAACTCTTTGTCAGCTCCACAAAGTCAGGCAGAGCATCCACATAGGAGTGCGAATAGCGCCCCTCGTAAAACATCTCCTGCCATTGACGAACCATGCCCATATAACCATTGTTCATCAACATGATCTTGATAGGGAGGCCATGCTGCTTGCAGGTTGCCAGCTCCTGGATGCACATCAGGATACTTGCCTCACCGGTGACACAGGCAACCGGCTTGTCCGGGTGCGCCATCTGCACTCCCATGGCGGCAGGCAGACCAAACCCCATGGTGCCAAGACCACCGGAATTGATCCAGCGACGCGGCTTGTCAAATTTATAGAACTGCGCAGCAAACATCTGGTGCTGCCCCACATCCGAGGTCAGATAGAGGTCGCCGCCTGTCACCTTGTAGAGTGTCTCGATCGCAAACTGCGGCTTGATCACCTCATCGCTCTGTTCATAGCAGAGGCAACCCAGACCACGCCAGGCTTCGATGCGTTCCCACCATGAGGTGAGGCCGTCATTGTCGATTTCCCTGCCGCTTTCACGGATGATGCGCAGCATATCATTCAGCACATCCTTGACGGATCCGACGATGGGAATATCGACACGCACATTTTTTGAGATCGAGGAGGGATCGATATCGATATGGATGATCTTCGCCTGCGGACAAAAATGTGCGATGTGTCCGGTTACACGGTCGTCAAAACGCGCGCCGATTGCAATCAGCACATCGGCCTCATGCATCGCCATGTTGGCCTCGTAGTTGCCGTGCATGCCCAGCATACCCAGAAACTGCGAATCTGAGGCTGGATAGGCGCCAAGCCCCATCAGGGTACTGGTGACAGGAATGCCCAACTCTCTTGCGAGGTCGATCAGCGAACCACTGGCATTATCGATCACAACGCCGCCGCCGCTGTAGATAATCGGGCGTTTGGCATTGTAGATCAGTTCAACTGCCTTCTTGATCTGCCCAAGGTGCCCCTTCTTGACCGGGCTGTATGAGCGCATCTTCAGGTTGCGCGGGTATTCGTAAGGTATCTTGACCGTGGGGTCGGTGATATCTTTTGGAATATCCACCACCACAGGTCCGGGGCGTCCGGTGGTCGCAATATAAAAGGCCTTGCGCATGGTTTCTGCAAGGTCTTCAACGCGTTTCACAAGAAATGTGTGTTTTGAGCAGGGGCGGCTGATGCCGGTGGTATCCACTTCCTGGAAGGCATCAGTGCCGATCAACGCAGAAGGAACCTGTCCGGTCAGCACAACCATTGGAATCGAATCCAGATGCGCCGTGGCGATGCCGGTGATGGCATTGGTCGCTCCCGGCCCGGATGTCACCAGCACCACGCCGGGCTTGCCGGTCGAACGCGCATAGCCATCCGCTGCATGGGTAGCTCCCTGCTCATGGCGTACAAGCACATGATGGATATCATCCTGCTGGAAGAGTGCGTCATAGATATGCAGCACAGATCCGCCGGGATAGCCAAAAATAATCTCAACACCTTCGTCCTTCAACGCCTGGACGACGATCTCAGCACCACTGAGTTCCACTTAACCAAAACCTCCGGATAAAGAGTCCTGACAGCCATCATTTCAAAACGACAACCGCGAGCCAGGAACCCCATCAAAAATGGTCAGATATTCAATCGGCTGAAATTACTGTCAAATGATCAAAAGGTCAAGGCTTTTCACATCTCATTGACATTTATTCCATCGGATTTTTTTTGTTGCAAGGAGTTGTCCATTATATTGACACTGAATTGAACCTTTATATATTGGCTTATACTGCATTTTTTGCTATCTTGCGCCGCCATGAACATCCTCTCCCTCCAGCAAACACTCCAGCGCCTGCATAACAACCGCATCTTTGAACTGGTCGTGGTTGCCATTATTATTTTTTCAGCGCTGGTGATAGGCGTCAAAACCTATGACATTCCGCCAAAATTCCTGACCCTGATGCATTGGCTGGATCTTGGCGTCACGCTGTTTTTCCTGCTGGAAATCAGCATCCGTTTTATTGCTGAAGAGCGTAAAAGAGATTTTTTCAAGAGCGGCTGGAACATCTTCGACGCACTCATCGTCATCTTCAGCCTCATGCCTGTTCAGGACAGCGAGATGGCATTTATCGGCCGTCTGATCAGGATTTTCAGGGTGCTGCGGATGGTTTCCATCATTCCGGAGCTGCGTATCCTGCTCAATTCGCTGATCAAGGCCCTGCCCCAGCTCGGCTACGTGCTACTGCTGATGTTTATCATCTTTTATATCTATGCCGCGATTGGTTCCTCGTTTTTCCATACAATCAATGATGAACTCTGGGGCGATATACTGGTAGCGCTGCTCACCCTGTTCCGCGTCATGACTTTTGAAGACTGGACAGATGTCATGTACGAAACCATGGCTGTCTATCCACTCAGCTGGTTTTACTATCTCAGCTTTATCTTTATTACCGCCTTCGCTTTTTTGAACATGGTGATCGGCATCGTCGTCAACGTCATGAATGAAGAGCATGAACGCGCGCGTGAGGCAGAGAAACCTGCGCCAACAGTAACCCTTGAACAGCTGCAGCTGGAGATAAGGGAGTTAAAAGCAATACTCATAGGGAAGAGTACTGAGTACTGAGTAACGAGTAGCGAGTTAACAATCCAGCGCCGCGGGATTTGCCATCAGGTAGTTGAACACCTCGGTCGCCCTGGCATGATTCGCCTGCGACGCCCTGAATATCCACTCGAGTCCCTCCTCACTATCTTCAGTCATCCCTTCACCATCGAGCAGCATCACGCCAAATTGATACTGTGCTTCAGCACATCCGCCTTCAGCAGCGCGTCGATACCAGATACCAGCCCTGTAGAGATCTTTCTTGACCCCAGCTCCACTAGAATAGCGCCTGGCAAGTCTGGCCTGCGCATGAACATTGCCATCCAGCGCAACTCTTTCGAGAGTTTCAAAGGGCATTATGGCCAGAGAAATTGCAGCAGTATCAGCATGAAGAGAGGCATCATCTGCGTAAACCGATGCCGGGAGTGAGAGAGAGATTGAGAGAAAGATTCCAGGCAGCGATTTTTGAAGCATTGATGATAAATGCAGCTCTGAAAGAGAACCATTGATGAGTTGTCCGGGCAAGAAACTCTGATGATGCATGGCCTTTTTTTGGAACACACTATTCAACAATAAACAGGATGCCCCCAATGACGAGAAGCCATGAATATTGTTCTTGCGTGGAAAAATGAAACTTTTCTGATGCGGTTGCAGCCTTGTGCGAGAGACCTCCTCCTGCGCAAGCGGAGTGAATGAATGCCGGCACCCTGATACCCGATCGCATTGGGAGATCAGCGGAGTTCCTTTCAGTACTATGGAGACGCCGATACTATCTGGATGATCATGCATGGCAATCCGGCCGCCTGGCGGCAGGTAGAGCAGACCGGAACGGCAATTTTTGTGTTCAACAAGCGGTATCCACTGATAAGGCTTGCCTGCTGCTGCTAAATCCCCGGTTTGCTGTACCTTGCGGCGAAATTCCGCACTCATGCACAACTCCCGATGCAGCCGATCAATCTGTGATGAAAGCCACTTGCAGGATTCCCGGTCGCCATTTTTCAGTGTGCGCCAGTTTTGAAAAACCTGCCGGCTCACTCCCGCAAAATCATCTTGAAGGCCAGATTTGATATGCCGTCTGAAGAGGTTGTTCATTCTGACAACTCCGCATCGATCACGACATAATCAAGTGACTTGTAATCGCTCACCTGGGCGGGACCAAAGGGGACAACATCGATGACATCCGGAAAATCACTCTCTGCAACATCATTGAGAGTGGCAAATGAGCCGCAAACATGAAACACAACATCAAGCTCCTTCACCAGGGTCTCGAGATCAAAATGGACCTCCGGGTAGATTTCGGCGCTCTCCTTCGTCAATGACAACATCTCATCGCCATGTGAAACAACAGCGACAGAGAGCCCCTGGAAACGCTGATGGATCAGGGTCACATAATAGACCAGCCTCGGCATGATCCAGGTAAGCGCCGATTCGTCATATTCATAGATGACAAAGACGACTCCCGGCGGGGCTTCATCTGCATTGATAATTGCATTGATCTGCTCCAGTTCGGGCAGCTCATCAGGTATTTCGGCGTTGCTGCTGTCACTCGCCGCCGCCACTGGAGCAAACAAGATCAGCATCAAAAAGAGATAGACAAACAGGATTTGCAGAGATTTCATCGGCTCAAATGATAAGGAAGTAATTTCTCAATAACCCCGTGCGTGATCGCGGTCAGAAGACCGCTCCTACAGTTCTTAATATGGTGCCAGATGTAGGAGTGGTCATCTGGCCACGATTGAAATGCGATAGCATTTTACTCGCATGCACGGAGTTATTGAGCAGTTACATAAGGAAAAAACAACTGAACTAATGCCAAGTTAAGCACATTTTATAAGGATGTGTGATGATTTATCTTATAAAAATTAGCCGCCTGCACGCCCATAGCACTCACACACCATGATATATTCGTTGTTGACAGTTATATTGTTACAAGACAGAATCACCGTTCTGAAAGTGCATTTGCTTTCATTCTCAATATCTCTCGGAGACGAAACATGAAAAAAATAATTTTACTGGCATCTGTCCTGGCCTTTGCTTCTGCATCTTCAGCTTTTGCTGAAGATGACAAAAACCTGGCTGAGAAGACTGGCGATGTCGTTGGCGGCACCGTAGGCGGAACCGCCGGTGCTGTAGGCGGAGCTGTCACAGGCACTGCTGAAGGAACTGCTGAAGGCGCTAAAAAAGGCAATGAAGTCGTACCCGTTGTCGGTGGCATCGTTGGCGGCGCTGCAGGTGCTGTCGGCGGTCTAGTTGAAGGCACAACTGAAGGCGCAGTCGAAGGCGCCAAAAAAGGCAGCGGCAACGATTAGCCAAAGTTGGCAGTTTGCAGTAAGCAGTTGGCAGCAAAAGATGGAAAGAAAACTGCCTACTGCTAACTGACGACTGCAAACTTTCCTGTTTTGCTGCCAACTGCAAACTGAAGACTGCAAACTCTCTCTCCTGGTTCCTATGAGCTTCAATCAATACACCCCCGATCACAAAACTAAAATTATCTGCACTATAGGCCCGGCTTCAGACTCTCCCGAGATGCTGGAGAGATTGATGCTGTCAGGCATGAATATCGCGCGCCTGAACTTCTCTCACGGAGATTTCGATTACCATCGCAACCTCATCGGACGCATCCGGGAAGTGTCTGCATCCAGCGGTCGTCATATTGCCATCATGGGAGATCTCTCCGGGCCCAAGATGCGAATTGGAGAACTCGACGAGCCCTTTACCCTGCACAAGGGTGAATATATTACCCTCACGACTGATCAGATCAGGGGAACTCGCGAGCGTTTTTCCGTCAGTTTCAAGGGGCTGCCGGCGGCCGTCAAGCAGGGAGACCGCTTGTTTCTCAACGATGGCTTCATCCAGCTGGAGGTTCTGCAGTCCAATGGGAATGATGTCGAGTGTGAAGTCATCGTCGGTGGCTTGCTGAGTTCCCGCAAAGGGCTCAATCTGCCGGGCATCGATCTGGGAGTCAACGCATTTACCGAGAATGACCAGCGCTGGCTTGCCTTTGCCGCTGAAAATAGAGTTGACGCTGTCAGCCAGTCATTTGTCGCCTCGGCAGAGGATATCAAAGCTGTCAGAAAGGCCGCTGATGAGCTGAACTATCATCCCTTTATCATCGCCAAGATCGAGCGCATCGAAGCGCTTGATCTGATCGACGAGATCCTCGAGGTCACAGATGGTTTGATGATTGCGCGCGGCGACCTCGGCGTGGAGATACCCATCGAGCGCATTGCTTCGGTGCAGAAACAGATCATGCACAAGGCCAACCATGCCGGCAAGCCTGTCATTACCGCCACGCAAATGCTCGAATCGATGACCGACTACAGCCGCCCGACCCGTGCCGAGGCCACCGATGTCGCCAATGCCATCCTCGACGGCACCGATTGCGTGATGCTCTCAGGTGAATCCGCGATGGGAAATTATCCCGAGGAGTCGGTCAGCATGCTTGCGCGTATCGCCGCGGCTACCGAGCCGGACCGGCCGATTTGGCATCTGAAGCACGAAATCGACCAAAGCCTGCTGCGGCAGGAGAGAGAGTGGGAGGTCGATTCAGTCAATGTGATTGCCCTGAGCATACACCACATCATTGAACGCTCCCTGCCGCTGGCCGTTGTTGTACCCACTGCAAGTGGCGATACGGCAAGAAATGTCACGCGCTTTCGTCTGCCTGTGTGGATCATCGCCTTCAGTCATCGCGAGAAAACCTGCAAGGAGTTGCAGTTCTCCTATGGTGTAATGCCGGTAGAGGTCAAAACCGACCGTCAGGACTGGAGCCCCTTCATACGCCGCTGGTGCGCCGATCGGAACATTGAAGATGGCAAGATCCTGATGACACAAGGACCATCACCACAGCACCCCTGCAGCAATCACCGGCTGGAGATTGTGGAGTTGAATTCCGAGTTAACCCCGATGTGTGTTTCGGAGGAAAGGTTTTAGGTGGGGAAGTTTTAGGTTTTAGGTTGTTAGGTTTTAGGTGGGTTGACTTAAAACCTAACACCTAAAACCTAAAACCTGCCTAACTTAAAACCCACCTAGTTCAAAGATAAACTCATGGTGTTTATCGCCCCATAACTTCCCCCT
>DAOUQU010000183.1 GCA_030625445.1 Gammaproteobacteria bacterium | reverse complement strand
ATTGGGATGATGCACAAGGTGGAAGCAACCCGAGTAGTGGCAAACGAGTCGATGGCTGAACATATTCTTATTATTCGATTGAGTGCTATTGGCGATATTGTCATGGCCTCATGTCTGGCGCAGGGGATCAAACAACGATATCCAGATGCGGAAATTAGCTGGCTGGTGCAGGCTGGATATGAAGGCCTGCTTCTGGCCAACCCTTATGTGGACGATGTGATTATATGGCCCAGAAAAGAGTGGCAGTCGCTGTGGAATAAACGCAAGTTCGTTGTCCTGTTTCATGAGATACGGACATTTGTCAAGGGACTGCGACAGCGTGGTTTTACGCTTGCGATCGATGCGCAGGGCTTGATGAAAAGCGGTGTGTTCACATTTCTCAGTGGGGCAAAAACACGCATCGGGCTTGACTCCCGTGAGGGCAGCGCGAAGCTGATGACACAGGTTTACCACTCCCCGCAAAGCAGGCGCATTGGTTCAGAGTACCGTTTTCTGCTTGAAGAGATCGGTGCGGCAACGCGGAGTGCGAGAATGGATGTTGCTGTCACCGGGGATGACAGCGCGGCGAGCTCCACCGTTTTATACCAACACAGCGTGAACCGGCCTTTTGTGGTGTTCTGTCCTTTCAGCACGCGTGATCAAAAAAACTGGACAACAGCTCATTGGCAACAGCTGGCGAAGAGAGTTGATGAACAGCTGGTTTATGATTGCGTTATACTTGGCTCTTCCACAGATACCGAGATTGCCCGGGCAATGGCGACAGGGAAGAACATGTTCGACCTGACGGGAAAAACGACTCTTCGTCAGGCTGCAGCTATGATCAAGCAGGCAAAAGCGTTGGTGGGGGTTGATACAGGGCTTACCCATATCGGCGTGGTCAGTGAGATTCCGACGGTAGCCCTGTTTGGTTCTACCTGTCCCTATTTACAGGCGGATTCAGCCGCCGCAAAGGTGATCTACCACGATCTTCCCTGTGCTCCATGCAAACGCCGCCCTGTTTGTGACGGAGCCTATACCTGTATGCGTGATATTTCCGCTAATGAAGTGATGATTGAACTGCAGCAGGTTTTGGGGGAGCACTGATCTAATCGCACAGCTCCTTGACCAGAACTCCCCTGCAAGCTTTTCTGCGGGGGAAGGATATAATATCAATGGTCTCAATGGCTATTCGGATTGCCCTTCCCCCGAACCCCATCCCATGGACTTATTCAGAGGTTCCTTGTTTCTTTGAAAATATTACATGTCGAAACAGGGCGTCACCTCTATGGCGGCAGCTTGCAGGTCCGCTATCTGATTGAAGGGCTTGCCAATGAAGGTGTCAGCAACACGCTGGTTTGCGAAAAAAGCACTCCTTTGGTGGAAGCAGTAAGCGCCTGGACAGACAACATCTATCCTGAAGTCATTAAAGGTGACCTGGATGTCGCTTTTATCCGCAGGCTGAAAACCATCATGGAGCAGGAGCGAGCGGATCTGGTGCATTTGCACAGTCGACGGGGATGCGAAATCTTTGGCGGTATCGCCGCACGCATGGCGGGCGCTCCCGTTATCCTGACACGAAGGGTGGATAACCCGGAGTCCAGGTTGGTTGTCGGGATCAAATACAGGCTCTATGACCAGGTGATAACTATCTCTCAGGCTATTGGCTGTGTGTTGGCGAGAGAAGGCGTCCCAGCGGAAAAAATAGCTTGCGTGCCGAGCGCAGTTGACTGTGATCGATATACGCCAGGCCATGATCGCGCATGGTTTGAGCGGGAGTTCGATCTAACGGATCAGGATATCGTGATTGGAGTCGTTGCACAGTTGATAGCGCGCAAAGGGCATCGTTATTTACTGGCTGCATTGCCTCGATTGTTCCATAAACATCCACATCTCAAGGTGTTGATTTTTGGCCGTGGGCCGCTGCATGAGACTCTTCAAGAGAAGATCAATGCGGCCGGTTGGCAGGAGAGAGTCCGTTTGCTCGGCTTTCGGGATGATATGCATAGAGTGATGCCTAACCTTGATCTGCTGGTGCATCCTGCCGAGATGGAGGGCCTTGGTGTTTCATTGCTGCAGGCGGCGGCATCGGGAGTGCCGATTGTCGCCTCGGCTGTGGGGGGGATTCCTGAAATTGTGCACCATGGCGTGACCGGATTGTTAGTGACTCCGGCAGACGCAGAAGCACTTGAATCTGCGGTCGATCAAATGCTGGCACAGCCGCAAAGGGCGGAAAAAATGGCTGTTGCGGCAAGACGGCTCGTGGAGGTCACATTTTCCGTGCCGGCAATGGTTCAGGGGAATCTCGCTATCTATCAGCGTCTGCTGGCGAGAAAAAAGTAAAAATCAGTGTCCATCAGCCGAGGTGCATAATCCTACACCCAATCGCGTGGGTCCTCGTCTACACCAGGTTTTGTTCCTCCTCCATCTTCTATGAAAAGCCGGTGCCAGATGGCAAACTGCATGAGGCAAAAAACCTCTCGGGCAGCCTTGCCACTGTTGCGCTGGACCTGGAATAGAGCAGGAAGACGAGAGGTATCAAACCATTCCCTGATGGCGGCGTTGTTAATCAGTTTTTGCTCCAGATCATCCAGCACCCGTCCTGATAGCCATTCGCGCATCGGCACGACGAAGCCGCGCTTTTTCATGTAGAGGTGGTCTTTAGGCAGGTAGCGCTCAGCCCATTGCCGCAGGAAGACCTTTGGTTGCCCGTTTTTTACCTTCAGTGTGTCAGGAAGCCCCAGGCCGAATTCTACGATCCGGTGGTCCAGGAAAGGAACCCGGCCCTCCAGGGAGAAGCCCATCATCATCCGGTCAACCTTGACAAGCAGGCTGTCGGTTAAATCAGTAACGATATCCGTGTACTGGCAATGCTGAAGATGACTCCAGGAGAGCGGCGCCTCACCCCAGGCTTTGCGGTATGGGTCTCGAAAGTTGGGGCGCAGTTGATTGAGTACCGGCCCGAATGTCTGACGGGAATTTTGCCGCCACCATGCGCTTCGAGTCCGAAAACCACCAGACCCCGGTGCGATCAGATTCCTGGCGCTGTAGAGGAGTCCAGGCTGGCGGTATCGCCTGTAGCCACCGAACACTTCATCACCGCCCTCGCCACTGAAGACCACTTTGAGCTCCCGGCCTGCGGCCTCCGATAATGCCGAAGTGGCAATACTGGCGGCATCCCGCATCAGATCGTCAGCCGCCCAGACGTGATGGGGGATGCGACGAAAAAGCGCCTGTCGGTCAAGCCTGAGCTCAGTATGCTGGCTGCCAAACTCGGCTGCAATCTTCCTGGCTTCCTTCAATTCGTCGCGTAGTTTTGCATCTTTATAGCCTACCGAAAACGTTTGCACCGGTTGTTCCTGAATACGGCTGAGCATCGCCAGCATGATGGCGGAGTCATTGCCTCCGGAAAGAAAGAGGCCGAGAGGAACGTCGGAGCGAACATGCTCTTTCATGACCTGGCGCATCAAGATATCAAATTCTTCCTCGGCCTCGGCTTGCTCCTTGATTCCCTGCGACACGTTCAAGGGTGTCCAGTATCTGCGTCGGGACAACTTGAGGTCTGCACTGATTTCAATCACTTCACCCGGACGAACGCGGTGAATGTTCGAGAAAATAGTCTCTTCGCCGGTGATGCAACGAGTGTGGAGGTACTGGGACAAGGCGCTGGGATTGACCTCCGGCGAGTGCGGCATAAGAGGCAAAATTGCCTTCATCTCAGAGGCGAAGATTAGCCGGTCAGGGAGCAGCGCATAAAACAGTGGTTTGATTCCCAGACGGTCCCTTCCCAGGATGAGTTTTCGGCGTTCCCCATCAAACAAGGCGAAGGCAAACATTCCGTTCAGCCGCTTCACAAAGTCTTCGGAGTCCAGCGCATAGGCCTGGAGAACTGTTTCACTGTCTGAGTGAGTGGCAAATG
>DAOUQU010000129.1 GCA_030625445.1 Gammaproteobacteria bacterium | reverse complement strand
AAAATTGTGCGCTGGTTCACCGTCATGGCGGCAGTCTACCTTTTGGTGGGCACTACAGCAGGCACCTATATCGCCTCTGAGCTGGCCTGGCCATTTTTGAACTTTGATATCGCGTACATCACCTTCGGGCGTTTGCGTCCTCTCCATACCAATGCAGTGATCTTCGCCTTCGGCGGATGTATCCTCATGGCGGCCTCCTACTACAGTGTACAGCGCACCTGCGGCACACGCCTGTGGAGCGACAAGCTGGCGTGGTTCGTCTTCTGGGGCTGGAATCTGATTATCGTTGCGGCTGTCATCACGCTGCCACTGGGCATCAACCAGTCAAAAGAGTATGCGGAGCTGGAGTGGCCCATCGACCTGGCGATTGCCGTCGTGTGGCTGGTCTACATGTTCAACTTCATCATGACCATGGTGATTCGCAAGAGTTCGCACATCTATGTCTCCAACTGGTTTTTCCTCGGCATGATGGTGATGATCACCTATCTGCACGTGGTGAACTCGCTTGCAGTTCCTGTTAGTCTGACCAAGTCCTACTCGCTGTTTGCGGGGGTCCAGGACGCCATGATCCAGTGGTGGTGGGGACATAACGCGGTTGGTTTCTACCTCACAGCCGGTTTCCTCGGCATCATGTACTATTTCGTACCCAAGCAGGCCGGTCGTCCCGTCTACTCCTACCGCCTCTCGGTGATCCACTTTTGGGCGCTGATGTTCGGCTACGTATGGCTGGGCGCCCACCACCTGCATTACACGGCTCTGCCTGACTGGACCGGTGCACTGGGCGCTGCAGTCTCTATCGCCATGATCATCCCTTCATGGGGCGGCGCGGTCAACGGCATGATGACGCTCTCCGGCGCATGGGACAAGCTGCGTACAGACTATGTACTGCGTTTCCTGATCATGTCACTCGCCTTCTATGCGATGTCGACGTTCGAAGGCCCGATCATGTCGATCAAGACCGTCAACGCCTTGTCGCACTACACTGACTGGACTGTCGGCCATGTGCACTCGGGGGCCCTTGGCTGGGTTGCCATGGTGGGAATCGGCGCGCTCTATCACATGATGAAGCACACCTTCCACGTCGAGTTGTGGTCTACCAAACTGATCAACGCGCACTTCTGGACCGCTACCATCGGCACCGTTGTCTATGTCGTAGCGATGTGGGTGTCAGGCATCATGCAGGGCTTGATGTGGCGCGCCTACGATGAGTACGGCACCCTGGCGTATACATTTGCCGAGTCTGTTGAAGCGATGCACCCCTACTACGCGATGCGTGCAATCGGCGGTATGATCTTCGTAACCGGCGCTTTGCTGATGGTCTTCAATGTCTTGATGACAGTGCGTAAGGCTGCTGCAGAAGGCAGTGTGCAAAAAGCGCGTACTGCCACTGTTACAGCTTAAGAGAGGATCTGACAATGACAAACAAAGTAAAACCCAAGGGTCTTCAAGAGAGATTCGAGGTCAATGCATGGGCGCTGGTCATCGGTTTGATGCTGGTTCTCTCGGTTGGCGGCATCGTTGAAATCGTACCGCTGTTCTTCATGAAGAGCACCTTCGAGCACAACAAATTCCCCGAAATTCTCTGGCAGCGGCAGGAGGGCCAGACCCTCAAGGATCACAAGCCCGGTGACGGCGTGCGTCCCTACAGGGCGTTGGAGTTGGCGGGGCGTGATATCTATCAGCGTGAAGGCTGCTATCTGTGCCACTCGCAGATGATCCGTCCGTTCCGTGACGAAAAAGAGCGTTATGGTCACTACTCCCTGGCCTCCGAGTCAATATATGACCACCCCTTTCAGTGGGGCTCAAAGCGTACCGGCCCGGATATTGCCCGTCTCGGCGGCAAATACTCTGACAGCTGGCATCGCAAGCACCTGCGTGCGCCGCGTTCGGTTGTGCCTGAGTCTGTTATGCCCAACTACCCCTGGTTAGTTGAGACGCCTCTGGATACCGATATCAGCGTTCGCATGGAGGCGATGAAATTGATGGGCGTGCCCTATACTGAGGCGGATATTGCCGAAGGGCCTGCGGAGTTGGAAGGCAAGAACGAAGAGGATGCGGTTGTCGCCTTTCTTCAGGTATTGGGCACCATGGCCAAACTGGACGACAGCAAGGCATACCGTGAGTAAACTCAAAGAGTATTTTTATACTGATTGGGAGGCGATGACCGCGTCAGACTGGTTTGGCATGGTTCTGACCGTGGTCGTCTTCATCCTGATGGTTGTTCTTTATGTCTACGTCCTGCGTCCAAAGAATCGGGAGAAGCTCGAGAAACAGCGCTTTATTCCGATGGACGAAGATTGAATCAAATAGCGGAGAATACAATGGCGGATAAAAATCCATTTCCGGGTGAAAATAACACCGGACACATTTGGGATGACAATATACGCGAGCTCGACAACCCGCCTCCAGGCTGGTGGATGATCTCACTTTGGGCATCAATAGCCTTCTTTTTCGGCTACATACTGCTCTATCCCTCTTTGCCGATTGGCAATGAACCGACCAAAGGTCTTCTAGATTGGACCTCGATCGGCGAATACCAACGCGGTCTCGATGTGGTCAATGAGGTACGGGCGCCCTTCGAAGAGAAGATCAAGGGTCTGACTGCCAAGCAGATTCTTGAGGATGATGGTCTCACGACTTATACCCTGGCTTCTGCAAAGGTGCTTTTCGGTGATTTCTGTGCACCCTGTCACGGCGGCGGTGGTCAGGGTGGTCCCGAATACCCTGTGCTGGTTGATGATAACTGGCTCTACGGCGGTGCTGTGGAGACCATCGAGCAGACCATCACCAACGGCCGTAAAGGCGTCATGACGGCAAACGCCAATATCCTCAAGCCTGAAGAGACGGATGCTCTGGTGAAAGCAGTCATGTCAGGCGATCCCGTCAAGGAACCCCTCTATATGGCCAAAGGCTGCGTTGGCTGCCATGGTCCTGACGGCAAAGGGATGCAGGTGCTGGGGTCAGCAAACCTGACAGATAAAATCTGGCGCTTTACGGCTGCTGACCAGGAGCAGAGTGTCAGGGATACCATTATGCATGGCGTCAACTTTGCCGGCGATGCCAAGACTCGCGAAGCGATCATGCCTGTATTCGGCGATCGCCTCTCAAAAGATGAGATCAAGAAGCTTGCTGTCTACGTTTACAAACTTGGCGGCGGTCAGTAAGTAACAGAAGTGCAAGAAGGCTCCCCGGTTTATACCGGGGAGTGATTATAAAGAGAGGAGAGTTATTATGAACAAAGGTCTTGGTGATCCGGTCGCTTTGGGTTCTATCGCTGCTGTCATTATCTGTATCGTGATATTTGTCTTTCTGGTCAAGAAGATTGGTACCTTGATGAAGAAGGACGAAGAGGCGCACAAGAAAGATTGATTAACCCGGCCATTTCTCCCTGGTGGTGGATATGACGACCGTTGATTGATATTTGTGGGTTGCCTTAATTCGGCGTGATTTATTGATATAATTATAAAAAATTAGGAAGGGGGAGATGAATATCTCCCCCTTTTTTCGTGGTTTATCAGCCTCTTGAAGGGGGGATAATTTAACAGTTTGCTACACGAAAGCCCTGCAATACTATTTTTTTCTGACGGTGAAAGATGATGAGCAGCAATACCGACTCCAGCAGCACAGACAAGGCTCTTGACGACATCTATGAGGATTACGAGCATTGGGAGCTCAACACCGGTGATGAGACCATTCATGCCAAGCGCATCAGTGGCTTCTGGCGGAATATCAAGTGGTTGACAGGCTCCCTGTGGATACTCTATTTTCTCGGCTATTTCATCCGCTGGGGTGACCGACAGGCGGTCTTTTTTGATATCGGCAACCGCCAGTTTCATATCTTCAATTTCACCATTCTTCCCCAGGATTTCTGGATGCTGTCACTGCTGCTGCTCTTTTTTGCACTGCTGCTGGCCGCATCCACAGCGCTATTTGGTCGCGTCTATTGCGGCTTTTTCTGTTTTCAGACCATCTGGACAGATGTCTATACATGGATCGAGGAGAAGCTCGAGGGCAATCCCGCCAAACGACGCAAGCTCGACAAGGCCAAGATGGACTTTACCAAGTTCCGCGTCAAGTTTATCAAGCACACGTTGTGGCTGATTATTGGTTTTGTGACCGGTGTCAGTTTTGTCGCCTGGTTCTATGACGGCATTCAGTTGTGGAAAGATATTTTTACTTTTCAGGTTGGATCAACAGCAGCGATTACGATTGCGATGTTTACCGTCGGCACCTACGTGCTGGCAGGATTTTTGCGCGAGCAGACCTGTTTCTGGCTGTGCCCCTATGCGCGTATCCAGAGTGTTATGATCGATGCCACCTCCGCTGTGGTCACCTACGATTTCCATCGCGGTGAACCGCGCGGCAGAGTCAAAAAAGGTCAGCCGGAAGCGGAGCGCACCACCGGTGACTGCGTCGACTGCAAGCAGTGCATCGCTGTCTGTCCAACCGGTGTGGATATTCGCCACGGTTCACAGGAGGGGTGCATCAACTGCGCGCTGTGCATCGATGCCTGCGATGCGGTTATGGAAAAACTCAATCGCCCGACCGGCCTGATTCGCTATGAATCCCTCGATGAGATCGATGGCAAGGAGGTGCGGCCATTGCTCAAGCGTCCGCGTGTGTGGATCTATAGCGCCATCATGACGCTGGCGCTGGCTGGCATTGCTTACGGTCTCAGCACCATCGATGCAATCGAATTAAAAGTTTTGCATGATCGCCAGCCACTGTTTGTTCTGCAGAGCGACGGCGCCATCCAGAATAAATATATGCTCAAGATCCTCAACAAGATAGACAGGGATGTCAGCGTCAATATCTCTGCAACCGGTCCGGATGGATTGAAGATCATCGGCGCCGATAAACCGGTCAAAGCGCGCCATGGCAACATCACACCGCACACTGTATTTGTGCGTGTGCCGAGTGAGAATCTGAATGCGGAGACCATGCCGATCGTATTCCATATCGTGACGACCGGCTCAGGCGAAGAGCAATTTTCCAGTGACCGCGAGAGCGTCTTTATCGGGCCAAGGCGTTAGTCTGCTTTTTAGCGCCCCCTCACCCCAACCCTCTCCCGGTGGGAGAGGGGGCGGACTAATCTATTTTTCTACGGGTTGAGTATGTCAAACAAACAATCTGCTTTTCGCAGTCCCTGGGTCATTGGCTGGCTGGTATTGCTACTGGCGGTGCTGACAATCAATATGACATTCGTTTTTCTTGCAGTGAAGACACCCCCCGG
>DAOUQU010000398.1 GCA_030625445.1 Gammaproteobacteria bacterium | reverse complement strand
GCTCTCCATCGCCAGTAGATGGGCATTCACCACGTCATCGATATAGACAAAATCACGCATCTGCTCTCCATACTTGAAGAGGCGAGGCTGTTTGCCGTCCAGTATCTGCAAGCCAAGCTGCAGAATCATCGAGGCGGTTTTTCCCTTGTAGTTCTCGCCAGCTCCGTAAACATTGAAGTAGCGAAAGCCGGTGATCTGGAGCTGCGGATGGTTTCGGCTGTAGTGCTCGACAAAGCGGTCCATCATCACTTTTGAGAAGCCGTATACGTTTTCAGGCTGTTCATCACAGCCGACGCGGTTTGGCGCCGGAGTGTTGCCATAGGTGGCAGCGCTGCTGGCGTAGATCATTGGTGCACTCTTTTCGGCGCAGAGATCGAGCAGGTCGGTGAAGGCGTTGAGGTTTGTCTGCACCATCAGCAGTTCATTGAGCACAGTAGTGTCAGAAATCGCCGCAAAGTGAATCATGTAGTCGAAGTCAATCCCCCTGAGACGTTGAATATCCACCGGCTGATTAATATCGCCGGCAATGACGTGGCCATGGAAATTGATGAGGTTCTTGAAGTGGCCGAGACTGGTGAGGTTGTTATTGGGAAAGCGCTTGTCATCCCGAAAACGGTCAAACACGATGACATGGCAACCGGGGTGCTGTTTTTCGATCGCCAGCGCCAGCTGACTGCCGAGAAATCCTGCACCGCCGGTAATAACGACGCTCTTGTTTGTCAGGTCAAGCATGATAGTTCCTCGTAGTTCAGGGAAGCCCTGAATGAATCGCGATGCGCTTCATTCAGAACTCCCTTTCAAGTTTTTCTATGGGGGAAGGGGTGTATATCAATGGCTTACGATCCATTTTATGTTGGCCCTTCCCCCCAAACCCCCATCCCTTCGATTCATTCGTGGTTTCCTTAGCTGAGCAGTGTAGTCAGTTCGCTATGTGAGCTGATTTTATGCTGCGCCGATGTTGTTTTGTTGTTGTCGGGATCGAAAAACACAGTGTGTCCGATACCGGCTGTGACGGCAGCCTCTATATCCCGTTCACTGTCTCCTATCATCCATGAATTGTCGCAGTCTACATCAAATTTTTCAATGGCCTGCAGCAGCATCCCGGGCTTCGGTTTTCTGCATTCACAATGGTCACTGTCAATATGC
The DNA here is from genome assembly GCA_030625445.1 of Gammaproteobacteria bacterium. Classification (GTDB taxonomy): domain Bacteria; phylum Pseudomonadota; class Gammaproteobacteria; order Chromatiales; family Chromatiaceae; genus Sva-25. The sequence continues at coordinate 585 of DAOUQU010000398.1, read as the reverse complement.
GGGCAGTGAAACACTGCATCGATGAGGGCGCCCTGTTGCGCAAGCTCGGCTTTCATCCAGGCAGTCAGCTGCTGAAAATCATCCTCCGTATAGTAGCCGCGGCCAATGCCGGACTGGTTGGTGACGATAATCAGCAGATAACCCTGCTGCTGCGCATATTGCATAGCAGGTATGATCCCTTCAACGAATGAGAAATCTTCAACTTTGCCGACATAGCCGGTATCTATATTGATTACGCCGTCGCGGTCAAAAAAAACGGCCTTGTTCATATTTTATCCGGTTCACGAAACATGATTGTTGATGGCGTTTATTAGCGATCTTCCTTATGATGCCAGACACGTAAAACATATACCTCTTCACTGTTTACGAGATAGCGAACTATGTAGTTTCCGATGATAAGATCTCGAATCATTTCAGGATTTGGCGCCTGGGGAACCTCGATTCCCAAGTAGAGAAAGGATTTGAGTTGCTTAATCCCCTTCGATATGGAGGCAGCAGCTTTTTGTGTCGCCATGGGGTTTTTGACATCGATGAACTCTCTGAGACGCCGTAAATCTTCGATTGATTCCGGTGAATAGGAAATCC
>DAOUQU010000429.1 GCA_030625445.1 Gammaproteobacteria bacterium | reverse complement strand
GTGTGTTGCGTGGTGTGCACGGAGCCGGAGACCATGCCGTCGGCGTGGCCATGGTGAACCATCATGGTGCCGAAATAGCTGACATCAGCCATGGTGTCGCAAGCCATATCAAGCGAGATGCCCTTGTGCTGGCGCAGCTGGAAATAGCTTTCAGCATACTGCGGACGAAGCTCCGATTGCAGCGGGTCGATGATATTGACCTTCTCCAGGCGCAGCCCCAGGGCCTGGATCTTCTGCTTGATTTCGTCACTGTTGCCCAGCAGGGTAAGCTGCGCCACACCACGCAGTGAAAGGATCTCGGCGGCGCGCAGGATGCGCTCTTCGCTGCCTTCAGGCAGCACGATGTGCTGCTGTTGCGCCTTGGCCCGCTGCACCAGTTCGTACTCGAACATCAGCGGTGTCATCCGGGTGCTGCGTCTGGTTGTCAGCAGTTGCTGCAGTTGCTGCAGATCGACATTGGCTTCGACGATGCCCAAAGCGGCGGCGATCTTGTGTTCATTTTCCACCGAGAGTTCGGCGGTGATGCGGCTTACGTTCATCGCAGTGGTAAAGGTATCGGTTGCCGTGCCGAGAATGGCGAAGGGGGGCTTGCCAAGTCCCGCCAGCAGTTTGGTTATCTGTGGGTCGGGTTTTTGCCCGCCTGTCAGCAGCAGACCGGAGATCTGTGGATAGGACGTTGAGGGGTGGGAAAGGAAACACGCCAGTATGATATCGGCACGGTCAGAAGGGGTAATGACGAGGCTGCCCTCCTCGACATGATCGAGAAAATCCGGCGCCTGCATGGCTGCCACCTTGTAGTTCTGCACGATACGATTCAGCCCGGTCGCATCTCCATAGATGACATGTGTCTCAAGATGACGCGCAATATCAGCGATCGTCGGTTTGGAGAGCAGCGGTTCCTGCGGTATGAGGTAAACCGGTGAGTCAGCCAGCGGGGATTTTTCAAGCTGCGCCTTCAGTGTTTCGAGCTGGTCACGAGGGACGCTGTTGATGACGGTTGCGAGAATGTCGCAATGGCGCTCCTGCAGGGATTTCAGGAATCCACCGGCGGCAATGATGATCTCCGTGTTGCTGCGATTAATGCCGCGCACCACGGGCAGGATAGAACAGCCCAGGTTGTTGGCGACATCACTGTTGAAATCAAACTCCAGAGCCGTATGTCCATCCCTGTAGTCTGTGCCGGCACACAATACCCGGTTGCACTTTGCCTGCAAGCTGCGGTATTTTGCCAGGATTCTTTTTAACAGCTCGTCATCACGATTCGCTCTTACCAGTTCGCGCGCTTCATCGCTGCTGCAGCCGTACATCTCCTCATACGACAAATCCAGCTGATAGCGTTCTGCAATCAGCTGAATGAGGGGGTCGTGCTGCTCGCCAGAGCGGATGACCGGTCTGAAGAATCCGACTTTGTCGCCATGCCCGGAGAGAAATTCCATCATTGCGAGCACAATAACGGATTTGCCGCTGCTGAGTTCAGCGCCTGATATATAGATGTTTTGCGTCATTGGATCCTG
>DAOUQU010000454.1 GCA_030625445.1 Gammaproteobacteria bacterium | reverse complement strand
GAATCCGGCGGTAATGAACAAGGCAGCGACGAAGCACAACAGGCAGACAACAGTGATGGCCAGCAACATGACGAAGACAGCGAGAGTGGTGAGTCCCAACAAGCCAACGACGACAATGGCGGCAATGAGCAGGGTCAGGAGCAGTCACAACAAGCGAGTCAGGACCCTGGTAAATCAGGTGGCGGGGAAAATGAACCCGCTCAGGATGATAGCCCTGGCGGTGAACAACCTGCATCAGCATCAGCCGCTCAGCCTCAACCACAGGCCGGTTCGGAGAGAGATGAACAATCTGACGCTGCTGCAGGCGTGAGCGGAGTAGAGCAGGCTGCAGAAGAGATCTCATCCGATGAGCAAACGCAAGCACAACCGGCCCAAAGTCCAGCCGGAAATCCTGAGCAAGCGGAGCAGGAGAACCTCGAGCCCGAAGCCCAGGGGCCACAGCTGAGCACTGCCGAGAGCGAACAGCAACAGGCCGACGAACGCTGGCTGCGGCGCATACCGGATGACCCCGGTGGTCTGCTGCGCAGAAAGTTTCTGTATCAATACAGTCAACGCGGGCTGCACCAACCTGCCCCCACACAAAACTGGTAAGGAGTAAACATCATGAGCAAATTTTTCAATACACATTCACGGCCATCAAGGCTTCTGCTGGCAACACTTATGCTGCTGCTTGCGATGCCCGGTCACCTCTTCGCAGCAGTCAGCGCCCGTCTCGACCGCAGCGCAATCTATTCGGGCGATACCGTTACCCTGCACATCACCACCAGCGGAAAAGAGCAGGGAAAGCAGCCTGACCTGGCGCCTTTGCAAAATAGCTTTGACGTAGTGAGCACGAGCAGCAGCCGCCGCACACAAATCATCAACGGCAATCGTTCAGATCATCATGAGTGGCTGATCGAGCTGGCGCCGTTCGAGGAGGGAGAGATCACTCTCCCTGCGGTAACGGTTGGCAACAGCCAGACCGCCCCTCTCACGCTGACTGTCAATCAACAGCCGGCAGCTGACATTGCACAGACGGGAGAGGCGGTGTTCATGCGCTCGGAAGTCAGCGCTCCGCAGGACGACGTCTATGTGCAGCAGCAGATTCTCTACACGACGCGCATCTATTACCGCGTCCCCATGATTGATGGCAGCTTCAGTGTCCCTGAGGTCGACAATGCAGTCGTGGAACAGCTGGGTGATGACAAACAGTATCAGACGACCATCGACAACCAGCGCTATAACGTGGTGGAACGTCGCTACGCCATCTTCCCG
>DAOUQU010000149.1 GCA_030625445.1 Gammaproteobacteria bacterium | reverse complement strand
GCCGAGGAACGCGCCGGGCGGCAGGATGGCAAGCAGGGCGCCCTTGAAGCCCTCGATCTGGATAGTCCAGTCCCTGGCCGTTTCGCCAAACATCAGGTGCGCCTGCGAGAGCAGGGTTCCCTGACCGATCAACTCGCGGCTTGCGCCAAGCACGAACAGCACCAGCGTAAAGCCGATGCCGATTGCAAGGCCGTCCACGGCTGCTTTGGCCGGATTGTTTTTCGAGGCAAAGGCCTCGGCGCGGCCGATGATGGCACAGTTGGTGACGATCAGCGGGATGAAGATGCCGAGGATCTTGTAGAGGTCGAAGAAGTACGCCTTCATGGAGAGTTCTACCGCTGTCACGAACGAGGCGATCACCAGCACGAATACAGGCAGCCTGACTTCCGGGCGCACCACGTGGCGGATCAGCGATACTGATGTGTTGGAGAGCAGCAGCACCAGGGTGGTCGCCAGCCCCAGTCCCAGTCCATTGATGGCGGTGTTGCTGACTGCCAGCAGCGGACACAGGCCAAGCAGCGCCACCAGCGCCTGGTTGTTGCCCCACAGGCCGTTGCTGATAATCTCTCTATAGCTGTTCATGATGGATTTTGCACCTCTTGGTGTGCCTTGTTTTGAGCCTCAATAGCGGGTTTTTTGGGAGCCTCTTCCTGAGTCTTCTTGATGTAGCGTTTGAAAACCGCCTGGTGCTCCTGGTCAAAATAGAGCAGTGTTTTTCTGACGCTGTTGACAATCGCCCGCGGAGTGATGGTCGCACCTGTAAACTGGTCAAATACGCCGCCATCCTTTTTGACCTTCCACTGCGGCTCGACCGGATTTTTCAGTGATTTTCCGTTGAAACCCAGTACCCAGTCGGAGCGCTCCAGTTCAACCTTGTCTCCCAATCCGGGGGTTTCACTGTGGGAGACGATGCGCACCCCCTTGAGTGTTCCCTTGCCGTCCACGGCAACCAGCATCAGGATGGGGCCGGCATAGCCGTTGGGGATGGTTGCTTCGAAGACGATTGCAGCCAGTTCTCCCTGTTGTGTGCCGATGTAAGCCTGCGTATTACTGATGCCGAGAAACTCAGGCGCATCCAACGTCAGCGGATGCTCTAAAAAGTCGTTGTCGATCTCCGACTGGGGCACCAGCTCGTACAGCTGATTCAGCAGCGCCATGCGCTCATTATGAATGATGATGTCGCGGGTCTGCTGCTCTGTGCCTGAGACCAGCAGCGCGCCGAGGATGCCGAAAAAACCGAGGATCAGCCCGGATGCGAGGATGTTTTTAAGCTCCATCCTTCTTCTCCTGCTCCCCATAGACACGCGGCTGCGTGTAGTAGCCAATGGTCGGCGCAGCCATGTTCATCAGCAGCACGGCAAAGGCGACAGCGTCCGGATAGCCCCCCCAGCTGCGAATGCTGTAGACCAGTACGCCGATCAGGGCACCGAAAATCAGCTGCCCTTTTTTGGTGGTGACAGCTGTCACCGGATCCGTGGCGATAAAGAAAGCGCCGAGGATGACTCCGCCACTGAAGAGATGGAAAGCTGGAAAGGGATTGGCCTCCGGTTCAGCCAGCCACCATGCCGTGCCCATGATGAGTATCGCGCCGATCATGGAGAGCGGGATGTGCCAGGTGATGATGCGCCGCCATAACAGAAACAGACCGCCGAGCAGGAACCAGTTGGCGACCCACTCGATGCCGAGTCCACCGTAATCGCCCCACAACGGGCTTTGACGGATCTCGCTGATCATCTTGCCCATATCCAGCTGGGTGCGCATCTCATCCAGCGGGGTTGCCATGGTAAGGGCGTCCCAGCTCAGCCCCTGAGGCAGTGCGTTGCCGAAGATGATGCCGAGTGTGGTGAGAAAATCGAGGCTGTGCGTAGAGAGTTCACGTGGCGGCAACCACTGGGTCATCTCCGTCGGGTAGGAGACCAGCAGCAGGACGTAGGCGGCCATGGCGGGATTGAAGGGGTTGAAACCCAGACCGCCATAGAGTTGCTTGACCACGATGATGGCAAACAACATGCCGCCGACAGTCAACCACCAGGGGAGCAGCGGCGGGATGGAGACGGCAAACAGCACTGCCGTGACGACGGCGCTGAGATCCATGATCACCGGGGCGACCGCCCGTTTGCGCAGTTTCAGCACAAAGGCCTCGGCGGAGACTGCAGCCAGCGATGCAAGCAGGATATTGATGACGACGCCCCAGCCAAAATACCAGGTCATGGCGATAATGCCCGGAACCATGGCGAGCAGAACCTGCGCCATCACGCGCGTGACGTTTTCAGTGTGGCCGGTATGGGGTGAACTGTAGGTTGAAAATTGCATTATTCGGTGGCGCTCTGGTTGCTATCGGTTGCAGCCATTGCTGCAGATTTTTTTGCTGCAGCGCGCTTGACCGCGGCTGCAATGACGGCTTTTTTGGCGCTGTCACCGCCGCCTTTTTTGCTCTTCAGCACGGCCTTCTTTTTGCGCATGCGCGCCTTGCGCTCTGCGGCGATGCGCTCAAGCCGCGCCACCCTTGCCTCGTGGCGTTGGCGCGCGTGATCTGCCTTGATCTTCTCCTTCTCCTTGCTCCAGATTTGCGTCTTTGCAAAGCGGTAGTAATGCACCAGCTGGATATGGGAGGGGCAGACATGCGAGCAGCAGCCGCACTCGATGCAGTCGAACAGGTGGTAATCCTGCGCCTTGTCAAAATTGCGCGAACGCGAGTGCCAGTAGAGCTGCTGCGGCAGCAGCTGCGCCGGACAGGCTTCGGCGCATTTGCCGCAGCGGATACAGGCTGTAGCAGGCTCCGGAGGCGGACAGTCCTGCTCACTGGCGACCAGCAGGCAGTTGACGCCCTTGGTGACGGGGACCTCGTCGGTGGGCATTGAATAGCCCATCATCGGGCCGCCGCAAATCAGTTGATTTGCCTTGCCGGTGTAGCCGCCGGCCTGTGAAACCAGTTCACCGGCGGATGTGCCGATCAGGGAGTAAACATTCTGCGGCTGCGCAACGCCTTCACCGGTGATGGTGACGATGCGTGAAATCAGCGGACGCCCCTTCAGCACCGCGTCGGCAATCGCATAGACGGTGCCGACATTCTGACAAACGATGCCGATATTGGCGGGAATGCCGTGGGAAGGGACCTCCTTGCCGGTCAACAGCAATGTCAACTGGCGCTCACCGCCGCTGGGATAGAGCGTCGGTACGGTGACAACGTCGGTATGCTGCAGTGAGGCTGCCGCAACAGCGGCGCTCATGCTCTTGATAGCTTCGGGTTTATTGTCCTCGATGCCGATGAGGCAGCGTTTGGCGCCGAGAATGTGCTGGATGATGCGGATGCCGGAGACAATCTGATCAGCCTGTTCACGCATCAGCATGTCGTCGCAGGTGATATAGGGCTCGCACTCCGCAGCATTGATGATCAATGTATCGATGCTGTTGTTGCGCGCCTCCATCTTGATGCTGCTGGGAAATGTCGCGCCGCCAAGCCCGACGATGCCGGATTCTCGAATGCGCTCGATCAGCACTGCGTTGTCGGCAGAGGTGAAGTCATCGATCGGCGGCGGGAGTTCCGCCCACTCATCCCTGCCGTCGGTGTCGATGATGATGCACCTGGCGCTGAGCCCGGAGGAGTGCGGAACCAGGTGATCTTCGATTGCCGAGATGACACCGGATGTCGGCGCATGGATCGGCGCGCTGACGCGTCCGCTTGCCGCTGCAATTAGCTGCCCTTTGAGGACATGCTCGCCGGCAGAGACCACGGCCTTTGCCGGTGCGCCGATGTGCTGTTGCAGGGGCAGGATCAATTGGGGTGGAATCTTCACTGCTGCGACGGGCTGCGTCGTTGATTCAGCCTTGTGGTCCGGCATGTGAATGCCGCCGTGAAAATGGCCAAGCGTAAGCGGTGCTGTTGCTGACATCAGAGCGCCTCCCGGGAGAGCGACAGATCTCTGTGGTCGTTGTCGGGATAGGGCCAGATCCAGTTGCCGATGCCCTCCTCGATGGGGATCATGACGATGCACTCGACCGGGCAGGGGGGCAGGCACAGTTCACAGCCGGTGCATTCTCTCTCGATGACGGTGTGCATCTGCTTTGCTGCGCCGAGGATGGCGTCCACGGGGCAGGCCTGAATGCAGAGCGTACAGCCGATGCACTCTTTCTCGATGATGAGCGCCACCGAGGGCGCCTTCTCGTCGATACCCTCATCCATAGGAACGGGATCGCGGCCCAGCAGATCGGCGAGCGCAATGATGGTCGCCTCTCCGCCGGGTGCGCATCGATTAATATCATCTTCGCCATTGGCGATGGCGTTGGCGTAGGGGCGGCAGCCGGGGTGTCCGCATTGACCGCACTGAGTTTGCGGCAGCAGCTTGTCGATCTGGTCTGCTATCGGATCGCCTTCGACATGAAAACGCATGGCGGCATAGCCGAGGAGCAGACCAAACAGTGTGGCTAGCGCTGCAATCGTAACAATGGCAATGATCATCAGCCTGACACCAATCCGGAAAAACCCATGAATGCCATCGACATCAATCCTGCGGTAATCAGGGCAATGGCGTTGCCCTCGAAATATTTGGGCACATCGGCAACCGCGATGCGCTCGCGAATGGCCGCAAACAGCACCAGCACCAGTGAAAATCCTGCCGCAGCGCCAAAGCCGTAGAGTGCAGACTGGATGAAGTTATGCTGCTCCTGGACATTCAGCAGGGCGACACCCAGCACCGCGCAGTTGGTGGTGATCAGCGGCAGAAAAATGCCCAGCACGCGATACAGCATCGGGCTGGTTTTATGCATCACCATCTCGGTAAACTGCACCACCACGGCAATTACCAGGATAAAGGCGATGGTGC
>DAOUQU010000065.1 GCA_030625445.1 Gammaproteobacteria bacterium | reverse complement strand
CAGTTGGCATTTAAAAAGCAGTTTGCAGCCATCAGTAGGCAGTTAGCAGTAAATGATTTGGAAGAAAAACTGCCTACTGCAAACTGAATACTGCAAACTTTCTTGTCAAGCCGTGGTTATCACGATCCTGCTGATCTCACTGGGCGCGAGCACGCGCAACGGCGGTCCCCAGTATCCAGCTCCACGGCTGACGAATATTTGCTGTCCAGGTCTGTGTTCATGAAGACCCCACAGATAGGGTTGATCGAGCTTTACCAGCAATCCAAAAGGGAATATTTGCCCGCCGTGGGTATGGCCGCTGAGCATCAGGTCGCAGCGTTTCTCTTCGACCAGTGAAATCGATTTAGGCTGGTGAGAGAGAACGACGACCGGTTTTGATGGATCCACACCACTGTATGCTGCATCAACATCAGGCGGTTGCACACCAAAACGCGCCCCGGTGAGATCATTGATCCCCACCAGGTTGAAGCTGCCCGCATCGTTGCCGAAGAGAATACTCTGGTTGGTCAGCGGCTTGATACCCAGCGCCCTGACCTGTTCCAGTATCGGTTCCACACCATGAAAATATTCATGGTTTCCAGTGACAAAGTATGTTGGCGCATCGAGCGCCTGTAAAGGCTCAAGGTCGCGCTTGATCCTGTGTGGCGGCAAATCGAAGAGATCACCGGTAATAACGACCAGGTCGGGCTGCATCGCGTTGGTTCGCACGACGATCTCATCCATGAAATCACGTTTGATGGTGCGACCGACATGCACATCCGTAAGTTGCACAATGGCAAATCCGCTGAACGGGAACTCCTTGATGCGAACCACGACATCATTCACCTCCGGCAGCCGGGTTCCCTGTGAAAACCCGCGCCACAGGTAAGATGCTGCGGCGAGCAGCATGGTTGTATCAAATATCACCTTGATGACTCGCCGCCGCTCCTGATCAAACGGCACCCGCCGCGAAATTGAGACACTCAGGTCGTAAAACAGGGCGACGACGAGCAGCATAAAGGTGGAACCGATAAAGAGACTGATCGTCAGGTAGAGAGCAAGTGATTCGGGAATAAAACCCGTCACTATATCGACAGCAAATACCACTTCGCCCGCCATGATGGTGATCATCAAGAGAGCGCCGATTTTGTGGAACCGCGGAGAGAGCTGACAGAAAAAACGTCGATAAACGTAGTAGTTGGTCAACGCCAGAACAGTGAAAAATATGCTGATGAAGATGAGTTGTTGCCTAATACTCATAGAGAGTTCCGGGGTTCAGCTTCTATTCTCAATTTGGCATCCTTCATTTTCCGGTTTACAGTTTGTCATCTCGACGTAGGAGAGGGGCGTCAGCCGCTCATTCCGATCTCTTTATTGATCTCAATCAGATTTCCGCCCGGATCACGAAAGTGAAAACATCTGATTCCCCACTCTGTTCGATCATGGGGCTTGTTTATCGGGACAACGCCCTTCTCCAGTAACGAAGCATAAGCGCCATCGACATCTTCCACGGCAAAGATCAGACACACATCATCCTGCTGCCGTGACTTTGGTTTTGGCGGTTCGGCGCCGATGGCTTCCGCCATTGGTTCTTTTCCAAACAGTGCCAGCACATGGCCATCAGCATCGAAGTCAGCGTAAAAACCGTTTTCATCCCCCCAGGCTACAGAAAATCCCATGATATCCCGGTAAAAAACAAAGCAGTCATGGTAATTCGATACCAGCAATCTGGTGTGTGTCATCTTCATTGATCCCCTCCTATGGTGACTGGTGATCTTACTCTACTATCCACGCCATGTGTTTGCTTCCAACCTCTATTGCAGACCTCTCTCTATGGAAAGCCTGCCGCATCAGGAGTCACGGCAGGTCTCGAGGCTGTCCTCCAGCTCGATTGTGGTGTGTGAGAAGTCATATTGCTCAAGCGCTGATTTGACTGCAGACTTGATTTCAGCCTGGGTTTCACGGCTGATCGGCGTATCGAGCAGCAGGTGCGCACTCAATACGTGACGCTCTCCATCCAGTGACCAGACGTGCAGATGATGGACTTGCGCAACATGCTCCAGCGCCTCCAGTTCCCCCCTGGTCTGCTCGGCAATACGTCTGTCGGGAGCCGCCTGTAGAAACAGGCGAACTGTCTGGCCCAATCTCTTCAGAACATTGAACAGAATAAACAGGGTAAAGGCGATAGAGAGAATCGGATCCAGGATGGGCCACTCAACAAATAACAGCACGATGCTTACGATCAGCACCGCCACCCAACCCAGCACATCCTCAAGAAGATGCCAGTTGAGCACCTTCTCGTTGAGTGTCTTGCCACCACTGAGTTTGTAAGCAGCAAAGCCATTGACCGTCACTCCCAGGATGGCCAGCCAGATCATGCCGACGGCATTGGGCATCTGCGGGTTGATCAGTCTGGGGAGTGCTTCAGTCAATATCCAAAGGCTGCCGATGATGAGAATGGCGCCGTTGATCAATGCGCCCAACAGCGATAAGCGGTGGTAGCCATAGGTAAACCCATCATCCGCCTCCTTTTTACCCACACGATCCAGTGTCCAGCCGAGACCGATGGCCAGGGTGTCGCCGAGGTCATGAACTGCATCCGCCATGATGGCCATGCTGTTGGTCAATGCACCGCCGATGAACTCAATGATGGTGAATGCCAGATTTAGAATAAAGGCAAGGCCAAGGCGGTCGCTGCTGCTGTGATGGTGGTGATGCTCAGTCATAGAATCAGGTTAACGACATTTATCAGAAAGTCCATAGTGAATTCTTTTTGGAAAGAGTCCATACAAGCAGGGGCAACAGGGTACTGGAAATCGTTCTTGATGATTTCATATTCTCGTCTATGCTTTATTTATGTCAATTGAGATGTGGAAGAGGTTCTCTGATGAACATTACGAACAAGGAATCCGGGACAAATGTGCATGAAATTGCAGACGGGATCTATCGCATAAACACACCGGTTGAGATTCCTGGTGCAGGCGGGTTCTCATTCAACCAATACCTCATTGTGGATGATGAGCCGCTGCTCTTCCACACCGGGCTGCGAAAGATGTTTCCGCTGGTGCGTGAAGCAGTGGCGAGCATTTTGCCGGTCGAAAAGCTTCGCTATATCGGGTTTTCCCACGTGGAAGCCGACGAATGCGGTTCGCTCAACGAATGGCTTGCCGCCGCTCCGGACTCCGTCCCACTGTGCGGTACTGTTGCGGCTATGGTGTCGATCAGAGACCTTGCTGATCGCGAGCCCCGTGCTCTCGCTGACGGAGAACTGCTTTCTCTGGGAAGGCACTCTGTGCGTTGGTTCGACACTCCGCATCTGCCGCACGCCTGGGAATGCGGCTTTCTGATGGAAGAACAAACCTCCACGTTGCTATGTGGCGATCTGTTCACGCAGGGAGGCGCTGATCTTCCGCCCATAACGGAATCGGATATTCTTGGTCCGAGCGAAGCTTTCCGCAAACAGATGGACTACTTCTCACATACGAAAAACGCACGTGCGATGCTTGAGAGGTTGGCCTCGACAAACCCCACAACACTCGCATGCATGCATGGCAGCGCATGGCGTGGTGATGGTGCAAAACTGCTGCGCGCCCTTGCCGACGAGCTATCTACATAATTTACCCGCTACAAGGTATGAACATATCGCACAGCCGTCAGGGGTTGTCCATAAATAACTTTCCGATATTTCCTGTTCATTCCCAGTATGGAGAGAATTTAAGTTTGACAAAATGAAATCAGGTTCCTAGACTGAAAAGCACAACCTCCTGCTCAGAGTCATGAAATGCTCTATCGCGTCGTCGTCTCACTGCTGATGCTCTCGCTATTCTGCAACGGAATGGTGCTGGCTGCTGATGTGCATGCTTTCTCGCAGGATATGGATCAAATCCACACGATCAGCGATCACGATCAGGATTCCGCAAATAGTGATACAGGCTCCTCATACGACCATTGCTACCACGCTGCATTACATCTGCTTGGCCTGAGCAGCACAGAGACCCTGCAACTCTCAACAGACAACAGTCAGTCGCTTTCTCGCTACTTCTTTTCATTAAACTCCTTCTCTCCGCCACTCCCGCTGCGCCCGCCAATCACGGCCTGATTCCTTTTCACCTGAAAATCGCTGTGGTGCTGCGCTGTTGCGAAGCTTCCGCATCTGACGTACACGGAAGTGCAAATACCGTGAGCGCAGGATACGCAGGAATGGTCTGCTCATGTTCCTCATTCCTCAGCATATTTCAGGTGATTTTATTACCCGGAATCATCAACAGGCTACTGGTTGCTTGATAGGAATTTTCCCTGTTAATCTCCCGGGGAGCCAGACCGCAGGAATCAATCATGAAAATTCAAATGTGGAGTTTATGCCTCCTGACTCTGGTATTTCTTTATAGTAATACGCTTGCTGCCGTGGAAAACCATCGAGGTGCCGGAGCATCATCAGCAGCTGATCAGGATCATGGAGACGAAGAGAAAAACCGGGTTCACCTGAGCCCGGAACAGCGCCGCATTGCAGGCATCGTCGTGGAGACACTTACAGCCCAGCCGGTTGCCGAGGAGATTGAAGCGCCAGGTGAGGTTCAGCTCAATGCCTATGCTTCAAGCCAGATTACACCACGCATCGAGGCCCAGATTGTAAAACGCCATGCCCGCCTCGGTGATCAGGTGACCACGGGGCAGCCGCTGGTGACACTCTCCAGCGCCTCGATGGCTGAGGCGCAGGGAACAGCACTGGTTGCCGCCATGGAGTGGCAACGGGCAAAAAAACTGGGCACACAGGTAGTCTCTGAGCAACAACATGTTGAAGCCAGGATTGCCTATCAGCAGGCGCATGCAAAATTACTCGCTTATGGCATGACAGCCAGGCAGGCTGAGAGCCTGATCGATGAGACAGATGTCAGTGCAGTCGATGGCAGTTTTACCCTGCTTTCACCGCAGGCAGGCACAGTAATCCGTGATGACTTCATTGTCGGAAAAATGGTCGAGCCCGGTGAGTTGCTTTTCGAGCTCACCGATGAATCCAGGCTCTGGGTAGAGGCCAGAGTCAACCCTGAATCGATATCCGAGCTTGCCATAGGCGCCCCTGCACGCGTATTTGCAGGCGGGGAGTGGATTAGTGGCAAGGTTATCCAGATCCATCATGCCCTGGATGAGACCACGCGTACTCTCGGCGTTCGCCTGGAGATTCCCAATCCACACGACCGTCTGCACCCCGGTCAGTTTGTAAGCGTAAGAATCCAAACAAGTAAACCTGATAAATCAGCATTAACCCTGCCCGTGAATGCCCTTTTGCGAAGCCCTGACGGCGACTGGCAGGTCTTCGTGGAAGAGGAGCCGGGAGAGTTCGAGCCACAAGAGGTTGAGATTGTCCGCCAACTGTCGGAGGTGGCCGTGGTCAAGGGTCTTGCAGCCGGCGTCCGCGTAGTCACTCGGGGAGCCTTCTTTGTGCAGTCGGAACTGGCAAAGTCCGGTTTCGAAGTACATAACCATTAGAAGCCCCTGCATGATCAACAGAGTCATTGACTGGTCCGTGACCAACCGCCTGCTGGTGGTGCTTGGTCTGCTGACTGTGCTCGCCGCAGCCGTAGTTCTGATACCGAAGCTGAACCTCGATGCCTTCCCCGATGTCACCAATATCCAGGTGCAGATCAATACCGAGGCGCGGGGCCTCGCAGCCGAGGAGGTTGAGCAGCTCATCACCTTTCCCATCGAGGCCGTCATGTATGCACTGCCGGATGTGGAAGAGGTGCGCTCCATCTCAAAGACGGGCCTCTCTGTGATCACCGTGGTATTCAAGGAGAAGACAGATATCTACTTCGCCCGCCAGCTTGTCTTCGAGCGCCTGCAGGATGCCCGCGAACAGATCCCCGAAGGCATCGGTACGCCGGAGATGGGGCCAAATACATCGGGACTGGGACAGGTCTATCAGTACATCCTGCGCTCTGACAATCAGCAACAATATGATTCCATCGCCCTGCGCAGCATCAATGACTGGGTGGTAAAATTGCTGCTTTTGCCGATAGACGGCATCACCGATGTGCTCTCCTACGGTGGAGAGGTGCGCCAGTACCAGGTGCAGGTCAACCCCGACAAGCAGCTCTCCTATGGCATCAGCATCGACGAGATTGCCCGGGCCATCCAGGAGAATAACCGTAATGCAGGCGGCTGGTTTCTGAACCGGGGGGCAGAACAGCTGGTGATACGCGGGGTGGGCTGGGTGCGTGCAGGTGATGATGGTCTGCGCGACATACGCAACATCCCGCTGAAAGATCATGACGGCGTAGTGGTGCGTGTGGCGGATGTCGCACAGGTGAGATTTGGCGGTGAAATCCGTCAGGGTGCGGTAACCATGACGCGCCGCAATGCCGAAGGAAACCCGGAGACACTCGGTGAGGTTGTCGTCGGCATTGTGCTCAAGCGCCTGGGCGCCAATACCAAGGCTACCATCGACGCCGTCAAGGAACGCCTCCCCGCCATACAACAGGCGTTGCCGGACGGCGTTACCATCGAACCCTTTTATGATCAGGCCGACCTGGTGGAACAGGCCGTCAATACGGTCAGCAAGGCGCTCGCCGAGGCCTTTGTGCTGATCGTACTGGTGCTGCTGCTGTTCCTGCTCAATCTCCGCGCCACGCTGCTGGTGCTGATCTCGGTCCCCCTCTCTATAGGAGTGGCCTTGACCGCCATGAGTTACCTGGGGCTCTCGGCCAACCTGATGTCTCTGGGCGGACTCGCCATCGCCATCGGCATGATGGTGGACGGCTCGGTGGTGATGATGGAGAATATCTTCAAGCACCTCTCCCGCCCTGACGAAGAACACCTGGAACATGTCAGCAACAACATCGCGCCCGGGGTTTCCGATCCCTATGACGCGTCTCATGACCGCCACGGCATCCCGCTGCGCATTCAGGAGGCCGCCCGTGAGGTGGGCCGTCCGGTATTCTATGCAGTGATCATCATCATTGTTGTCTTCGCCCCGCTGTTTGCACTCGAAGGAGTCGAGGGCAAGCTGTTCCAGCCCATGGCCGTCTCCATCATACTGGCTATGCTAACCTCACTGGTGGTGGCGCTGATCGTCATACCCGCCCTTGCCACGTTTGCCTTCAAGCGGGCAGTCAAGCATCGCAACAGCCCGGTATTCATGCCACTGGAGTGGCTCTATCAACGCGCCCTGCGTGTTGCCCTGAAACTGAAATGGATAGTTGTGCTGGCGGCCATGGTGTTGTTCGCCGCAGCATTGACGCTGGTGCCCCGCCTGGGCACGGAGTTCGTGCCGGAACTGGAAGAGGGCACAATCAATATCCGGGTCACCCTGGCGCCATCAGCCAGCCTGGAAACGGCTTTGTCCGTGGCCGCACAACTGGAAAAACGCCTCATGGAGTTTCCGGAGGTCACCTACGCTTCGAGCCGGATAGGCAGAGCCGAACTGGGCGGCGACCCGGAGCCCGTCTCCAACGTGGAGATCTACGTAGGGCTGAAGCCGGTCGATGCATGGAACAGCGCCAGTGACCGCTTTTCTCTGCAGCAAAAGTTCGAGGAGGCGCTGTCTGTGCATCCGGGACTGCTGTTGACCTTCTCCCAACCCATCGCCACACGTGTTGACGAGTTGCTCTCCGGCGTCAAGGCACAGCTTGCCATCAAGTTGTTCGGCCCTGACCTGAAAGTGCTGGCTGAAAAAGGCAAGGCTATCGAGGCGCTGGTCCGCGGAGTAGAGGGTACGCGTGGCGTGGAGATGGAGCAGATCGCAGGCGAGGCCCAGCTGACCATCCTCCCCCGCCGGGATCTG